>NZ_LGQY01000006.1:0-238575 GCF_003116065.1 Azospirillum sp. TSO5
CCCGCTCTCAGCGGACCTATGGTCCGCCTGTCGCGTCAGCACAAAGCAAAGCTTTGTGCGAGAGCTTCGCGGGAGAGGGGACTGCCGCCGTCCTTTGCTAACCTCCGCAAAGGTCCTGCCCCCTCTCCCGCGAAGCGGGGGAGGGATGGGGAGGGGGCAACCAATGTGGGGTGGGGGCACCCCGCAGCCCGCACTTACCCTTCCTTCCCCTCGCCCCAGACCAGCCCGTTGAACAGCGGCTCGATCACCGACTGGCCAAGGTCGCGGGTGATGAAGACCAGCTTGGTGCGGTGGTCGTCGCTGGGCCAGTCCTCCAGCCGGACCGGCGGGTGGAACATGTGCTGGACGCCGTGGACGACCACGGGAAGCTCGCTTTCCTGGACGTTCAGCAAGCCCTTCACCCGCAGCAGATTCTCGCCGGCCTGAGCGATCAGCGCCTCCATGAAGTCGACGAAGCCGTTCCAGGGAATCGGCCGATCGATCACCATGCAGAAGGCGCGGATATGGTCGTCATGGCGGTTGGCGTCATGGTGATGATGGTCATGGCCACAGTCGGGGCCGCAATGGTCGCCGTGATCGTGGACATGGTCGTGGTCATGATCGTGCCCATGGTGATCATGGTCATGATGCCCATGCGCCTTGGCCTGCTCGTCGCGATAGGCCTCCTCGCGCAGCCAGCGGGCGACGTCGGGGCTCTTGGTTTCCGGGTTGTAGAGCCCGGCGTCGAACAGCTTGTTCGGATCGACCTCGCCATGGGCGGCGGGGATGATCGGGGCGGCCGGGTTGATGGCGGCGAGGCGCTGCATCAGGGCGGCGGTGGCCGCCGGGGTGGCGACGTCGGTCTTGGTCAGCACGATGCGGTCGGCGACGGCGGCCTGCTTCACGCTTTCCGGCTGGCGGTCGAGCTGGAGCGAGCCGTGCGCCGCGTCCACCGTGGCGATGACGCCATCCAGGCGGAAGCGGGCGGCCAGCAACGGATCGGACATCAGGGTATGGATGATCGGGGCGGGATCGGCCAGCCCGGTCGTTTCCACCACCACCCGGTCGAATTCAGGGATCTCGCCCTTCACCCGCTTCAGAAACAGGTCGCGCAGCGTGTCGACCAGATCGCCGCGGATGGTGCAGCACAGACAGCCGCTGTCCATCAGCACCATGTTCTCCGACGCCTTGGCGACCAGCAGATGGTCGAGCCCGACCTCGCCGAACTCGTTGATGACGATGGCGGTGCGGGCCATCGCCGGGTTGCGCAGCAGCGCCTGCAGCAGCGTGGTCTTGCCGCTGCCGAGAAAGCCGGTCAGCACCGAGACGGGAAGACGGGCGGGAGGGGCGGCGGGAGCGCTCAACGGGGAATCTCCTGACAGGATTTGCACAGGCCGCGCACCTCGACGGTGGGGCGCTGGACGCGGAAGCCACGCTCGGCCGCCGCGGCGACGATGGCTGCGCCGACGCCCGGATCGTCGATCTCGGCGGCGTCGCCGCAGGCCTCGCACACCAGGAACTGCCCGGAATGGACATCCCCCGGCGCCGCACAGCCGACATAGGCGTTCAGCGACTCGATGCGGTGGACCAGCCCCTGCTCGACCAGGAACTCCAGTGCGCGGTAGACGGTCAGCGGCGCCGCCGCCTTGCCGTCCTGCTGGCTGAGATCCTCCAGGATCGCATAGGCGCCGCGCGGCCGGTGGCTGGACCACACCAGCTCCAGCACGCGGCGGCGCAACGCGGTCAGCCGCGCCCCCCGTTCGGCGCACAGCGCGTCGGCACGGGTCAGGGCATCGGCGATGCAGTGGGTATGGTCGTGAAGCGCGGACATGGGTGTTACTTTATAACACTCTGTCGCCTGATGCAACGCGACAAGGGAAAAGGCGGCCCCGGGGGAGGGGCCGCCTTGTCAGGTGGCGGTCGTTCTTTCTTTTTGGGACGGCGCGACCGCACCGGGTCGCTGCCGGCACGATAGCGGAGGCGCGTGACCGTTTGCGGGCGCGGCGATGACTCTTCAATGATGATCGCCGCTCAGGTCTCGGCCTCCACCTTGCCCTTGCGTTCGTTGTAGAGGGTCAGCGCGCGGTCGCGGGCGACGGCATGGTCGATGATCGGGCGCGGGTAGTCGTCGCCCAGCCGGACGCCGGCCTGCCGCAGCACCTCGGTCGGGGCGGCCCAGGGCTGATGGATCCAGCGCGGCGGCAGCCGGTCCAGTTCGGGCACGTAGCGGCGGACGTAATCGCCCTGGGGATCGAACTTCTCGCCCTGCAGGACGGGATTGAAGACGCGGAAGAAGGGGGCGGCATCGGCGCCGCAGCCGGCCACCCACTGCCAGTTGCCGGCATTCTGGGCCAGATCGGCATCGACCAGCGTGTCCCAGAACCAGCGCTCCCCCTCCTGCCAGGGCAGCAGCAGATCCTTGATCAGGAAGGAGGCGACGATCATCCGCACCCTGTTGTGCATCCAACCGGTCTCCCACAACTGGCGCATGCCGGCATCGACGATGGGATAGCCGGTGCGCCCGCGCTGCCAAGCCCGCAGTCCGGCGGCATCCTCGCGCCAGGGGAAGTCGGCGAAGCGGCGGTCGAGCGGCCGGTCGGGCAACTCCGGCGCGTGGTGCAGCAGGTGATATTGGAACTCGCGCCAGCCGATCTCGCGCAGGAAGGCGTCGATGCCGGGCGCCAGTTCCGGCCGGGCCTCGGCGGCATGGCGGGCGGCATGCCAGACCTGCCGTGGTCCGATCTCCCCGAAGGCCAGATAGGGCGACAGGACGGAAGTGCCGGGACGGTCCGGCCGGTCACGCTCCGTTGCATAGACCCCGACCGGCCCGTCGAGGAAATCGGCAAGGTGGGACAGCGCCGCCGTCTCCCCCGGCACCCAGCGCTTGCGCAGGCCCGCCGCCCAATCGGGCTTTGTCGGCAGCAGGGCCCAACCGTCGAGATCGTCACTGGCCGGTGCGACGGGCGGTGCCGTCAGTTCGGAAGGGGCGCGGGTCGGCAGCGGCGGGTTCAGCGTGGCCGACAGGTGGCGCCAAAAGGGGGTGAAGACCTTGAAGGGACCGCCGCTCTTGTTGCGGACGGTCCAGGGTTCGGCGAGCAGGCCGGCGTTGAAGCTGCGCGTGTCGATGCCGCGCGCCTTCAGCCGTTCTTTGATCGCCGAATCGCGGGCGGTCTGGGCCGGGGTGTAGCGGCGGTTCCACAGCACGCACTCCGCCCCCGTCTCCGCGATCAGCGCATCGAGCACGGCGCCCGGTTCGCCCCGGCGCAGCACCAGCGGCGAGCCGTGGCGGGCGCAGCAGGTGGCGAGCCGTTCCAGACTGCCGTGCAGCCACCAGCGCTGCGCCCCGCCGAGCGTCCAGGGATCCAAGGAGGCATCGCCGGTTTCCTCCTCCAGGATGTAGAGCGGGATGACTGGGGCGCCGCGTTCGGCGGAAGCCTGGGCGGCGACGGTCAGCGCCGGATTGTCGGCAAGGCGCAGATCGTTGCGGAACCAGACGATGATAGGGGCGGGCATGCGCGGTGCTCGATTGGTCTCATCCGGATCCACCGATATAGGCCGCGCTCACGCTTCGGCCAGAGCGTCAGCGCGCGCGGTCCGGCGACAAACGGGCGCAGGGGAAGCGGTAGACCCGGCCGCGCGCCGTCATCAGCACCTCGAAATCCGGCGCCAGCAGCCCATCGAAGGCGGCGTCCAGCACGTTCAGCCCGCCGGTGAAGCTGCCGAAGGCCGGCAGGATCAGCTTGGCGCCGTCATGGGCGAAGCAGCGTTCTCGCACCCGCCGTCCGGCCAGCGCCACCGCGGCGGCCGGATGCAGGTGGCCCGACAGCTCGCCCACCGCGCCCGGCTGCGCCTCGTGCCGGAAGGTCAGGGGGCCGACGGACAGCTCCGCCGCCACCCGGCCGCCCAGGCCCTGCGGCGGTTCGGGATCGTGGTTGCCGGTGATCCACACCCAGTCGGCGACGGCGGCGGTCAGGCCGCGCAGCCGCTCCACGTCGGCCGGGTCCATCCGCTCCGCCGCGCGGCGGTCGTGGAAGCTGTCGCCCAGGCACAGCACGCGTGCCGGCCGCGCCATCGCGATGATCTCCGCCAGCCGGCCCAGCGTCGCCCGCGTGTCGTAGGGCGGCAGCATCCGGCCGCGCGCGGCGAAGGCCGATCCCTTCTCCAGATGCAGGTCGGCAACGGCGAGGATGCCTTCGTCCGGCCACAGCAGGGCGCCCGACGGATCGGCCAGCAGATCGGCGCCGCACAGCGTCAGCGCCGCGCGACCGGTGCTCTCGGTGAGGCTCATCACAGGATCAACCGGCCCTGTTGCGGTTCGACACGTTTGGGAGGCGCCAGTTCCGGCATCGCCTCCGCCAGCAGTTCGGCCTCGGCGGCGGCGAGCAGTTCGTCGGTGGCGCTTCCGTCCACCCGCTCGCGCCCGATTTCCAGAATCACCGGCACCGCCAGCGGGGAGATGCGATCGAGGTCCTTATGGGTGATCCGCCCGCGCACCCGCGCCAGGAAATCGGACAGGCGGCGGATGTCGGTCAGCCCGCCCGCCGCATCGGCCCGCGTCGCCCGCAGCAGCACATGGCCGGGGTCGTGCTTGCGCAGCACGTCATAGATCAGGTCGGAGGAGAAGGTGACCTGCCGCCCGGTCTTCTCCTGCCCCGGATGGCGGCGGTCGATCACCCCGGCGATCAGCGCCACATTGCGGAAGGTCCGCCGCAGCATCGACGATTCGTCCATCCAGGCTTCCAGATCGTCGCCCAGCATGTCCTGGTCGAACAGCGTGTCCATGTCGGTGGGCGAGCGCAAGGACCAAACCGCCAGCACATAGTCGGTGGCGACGAAGCCCAGTGGCCCCAGCCCGAAGCGCTCCATCCGCCGGGTCAGCAGCATGCCCAGCGTCTGGTGCGCATTCCGCCCCTCGAAGGCGTAGGCGACGAGGAACTGCTTGCCCGCCTTGGGGAAGGTCTCCACCAGCAGCCCGTCGCGATTGGGCAGGACGGACCGGTAGCGCTGAAGCCGCAACCACTCCTGCACGTCTTCCGGCAGCCCGTCCCACTGGCGCGGATCGGCCAGCATGGCACGCACGCGCCCGGCCAGATGGGTGGTCAGCGGCAACCGCCCACCGGCATAGGCGGGAACCTTCGGGTCGCCGGTGCCGCCCTTGGCGACCTGCGCCTCCATTTCGCGCACGCCGAGGAACTTCAATAGCTGGCCGGCGAACAGGAAGGTATCGCCGGGGGTCAGGCCTTGGATGAAATACTCCTCCACCTCGCCCAGCACCGGGCCGCGGTTCAGGCGGACGCGCAGCAGCGCCTCCTGCGTGATGGTGCCGACATTCATCCGGTATTGCCGCGCCACCGCCGGGCCGGCGACCGCCATCCGGCCATCCTCGCGCAGCTTCAAACGCTGGAACCGTTCATAAGCGCCGAGCGCGTAGCCGCCGGTGGCGACGAAATCCAGCACGTCGTCGAACTCGTCGCGCGTCATCGCAGCATAGGGGGCGGCGGAGACCACTTCCTCATACAGTTCATCGGCCAGGAAGGGCGCGGCGCAGGCCATGCCGAGCAGATGCTGGGCCAGCACATCCAGCCCGCCCGGCCGCGGCGCCTCGCCGTCCAGCGTGTGGTCGTGCACCGCTTCCAGCGCGGCGCGGCATTCCAGCACCTCGAACCGGTTGGCGGGAACCAGCAGGGCGCGGCTCGGCTCGTCCAGCCGGTGGTTGGCGCGGCCGATGCGCTGGACCAGCCGGCTCGATCCCTTCGGCGCGCCGATCTGCACCACAAGGTCCACCGCCGCCCAGTCGATGCCGAGATCAAGCGAGGAGGTGGCGACCACCGCCCGCAACTCGCCGCGCGCCATGGCGCCCTCGACCTTGCGGCGCTGCTCCACCGCCAGCGAGCCGTGGTGGAGCGCGATCGGCAGATTGTCGTCGTTGACCCGCCACAGCGCCTGGAACACCAACTCCGCCTGGGCGCGGGTGTTGACGAACAGCAGGGTGGTGCGCTGGCGGCGGATGCGCTCGTAGATTTCCTTCATGGCGTGCATGGCCATGTGGCCGGCCCAGGGCACCCGCTCCTGCGAGGTCAGGATCTCCACCTCAGCCTGCGCGCCGGAGCGGCCAAGGACGAGGCGCACGTCGTCGGAGTCGGTTCCGTCATGCCGACCACGGCGGGACAGCCAAGCCAGCAGCCGCTCCGGTTCCGCCACCGTGGCCGACAACCCGACGCGGCGGGCGGCGGGGGCGAGCCGCGACAGCCGCGCCAGACCCAGCGCCAGCAGATCGCCGCGCTTGGTGCCGGCCAGCGCATGCAGCTCGTCGATGATGACGCAGCGGAGATTGCGGAACAGCCGGTCGGCGTCGGTGTAGGACAGCAGCAGCGCCAGGCTTTCCGGCGTCGTCATCAGCATGTGCGGCGGATGGCTGCGCTGGCGCTTGCGCTTGGCGTCCGGCGTGTCGCCGGTGCGGGTCTCCGCGCGGATCGGCAGCCGCATCTCGGCGATGGGCTGTTCGAGATTGCGCTGGATGTCGACCGCCAGCGCCTTCAGTGGCGAGATGTAGAGGGTGTGCAGCCCCTCGCGCGGCCGTTCGGCCAGCTCAATCAGCGAGGGCAGGAAGCCGGCCAGCGTCTTGCCGCCGCCGGTGGGGGCGATCAGCAGGGCGCTTTCACCCCGTTCCGCCGCCTCCACCATGGCGACCTGATGCGGGTGCGGCGCCCAGCCGCGCGACCGGAACCACGCGGCGACGTTGGGCGGGATCAGGGCAGGGGAGGGGGCATCCATGGCGGTCGGACTGTAGCGGATCGCCTGGAACGGAGGAAGAACGATGTGGTGGAGAGGGTATTAAACCGCGGCCGCCTTCTTCATCCCGAAGCAATGCTCCGGCCCCGGAAAGGCGCGGCTGCGGACCTCGGCGGCGTAGGTCGCGGCGGCCTCGCTCACCGTCTCGCCCAGGTTGGCGTAGCGCTTGACGAACTTCGGCTGGAAGGCGCCGAACAGGCCGAGCATGTCGTCGGTGACCAGCACTTGACCGTCGCAGGCCGGCGAGCCGCCGATGCCGATGGTGGGAATTGCCACCTCTTCGGTGATGCGGCGGGCGAGTTGCTCCATCGTGCCTTCGATCACCAGGGTGAAGGCGCCGGCCTCGGTGATGGCACGGGCGTCGGCGGCGATCCGCTCCGCCGCTTCGGCATCGCGACCAACCGCCTTGTAGCCGCCGAGCGTGTTGACGGACTGCGGCGTCAGCCCGACATGGCCCATCACCGGGATGCCGCGGGCGGTCAGGAAGGCCACCGTCTCCGCCATCTCCAGCCCACCTTCCAGCTTGACCGCCTGGGCGCCGGTTTCCGCCATCACGCGGGCGGAGGCGCGGAAAGCGGCCTCCTTGCTCTCCTGATAGCTGCCGAAGGGCAGATCGACGACGACGCAGGCCCGTTCCGACGCGCGCACCACCGCGGCCCCATGGGCGATCATCATGTCCAGCGTCACCGGCAGCGTGCTGTCCAGCCCATAGACCACCATGCCCAGCGAATCGCCGACCAGCAGGATATCGACATGCGGGTCGAGCAGCCGGGCCACCGGGGCGGTGTAGGCGGTCAGGCAGACGATCGGCTCGCCCCCCTTGCGGGCGCGCAACGCCGGAACCGAGTGGCGGGCGGTGAGGTTGGAAGCGCTCATGATCGGGCCTTTCCGGTACGGGCTGCGACGTTTTGGCTCGCTGACCGTTCAATACGCTTGAACGACGCACAATCAGGTCAAGTGAAATGGCGCATATACACCAAAACCGCCCACGCGAGGATCGCGGGACGGTCGGGTGCAAGACACAAGGGGTCTTGGGCGCGCATCACACGCGCCCTTCGCAGTCGCTACGGGCGACCGACGATTAATAGCCCTCGCGTTCCATCCGCTTACGGAGCAGCTTGCGGGTGCGACGCACCGCTTCAGCCTTCTCACGCGCACGCTTCTCCGAGGGCTTCTCGTAGTTGCGACGCAGCTTCATTTCACGGAAAATGCCCTCGCGCTGCATCTTCTTCTTCAGCGCGCGGAGGGCCTGATCGACGTTGTTATCTCGGACCAGAACTTGCACGTTTACCGTCACCCTTCCAAGTGTGCCGTGTTGCGCAAAGGCAACAAATAGGTATGCGCGGCGGGCGCACCCCTTGTGTGGGCGCAGTGTGTAGCATGCTCCACCGCCTTTGTGAAGGGGAGTCTTCGGCCCGCAAGCATAAGCCCGGCCAGAACCGCTGTGGCATAACCACAGGAATCGGTTGCTCCGGCCGCATCCACACTCCAGATATAGCGGCATGCCAGTGCTTCCAATCGCCCGGATGGGCAATCCCGTACTCCGCAAGATCGCGGAGCCCATCGCCGACCCGACCGATCCGGCCATCGCCCGGCTGGCGGCCGACATGATCGCCACCATGCTGGATGCCCCCGGCGTCGGGCTGGCCGCGCCGCAGATCGCGGAGTCGCGCCGGATCATCGTCTTCCGCGTCCCCGCCGACCGCGGCGAGGGGGAGGAGGTGGCGAACACAGTCCTGGTCAATCCGGTGATCGAGCCGCTGACCGACGACATGGTCATGGGCTGGGAAGGCTGCCTGTCGATTCCGGGCCTGCGCGGGCTGGTGCCGCGCTTTGCCCGCATCCGCTACCGCGGCTATGGCCTTGACGGCGCCCGGATCGAGCGGGAAGCGTCGGGATTCCATGCCCGTGTGGTCCAGCACGAGGTCGACCACCTGGATGGCGTGCTCTATCTTGATCGCATGGACGATCTGCGGCTCCTCGTCTGCACCGAGGAGATGCATCACCTCAACGCCGCGCTGGCCGCGGCAAAGGATGCGCCGACCCCCGCCTGAGGGCGAGCGCAGGGAGATTTGGCGATGAGCATCGACACGCTTCGCGACGAGATCCTGGTGGCCAGCCTGCCCAACGTCGTCTTCGACGGCTGGAGCCTGCAGGCTCTGCGCGACGGCACCGAGATGACGGGGCACGAGCCGTCGGCGCTGCTGCGCGCCTTCCCCGGCGGCGTCACCGACGCGGTGGAGCATTTCGCCGACTGGACCGACCGCCAGATGCTGGACCGGCTGGAAGCCCAGCCGATGGCCGAAATGAAGGTGCGCGAGCGCATCTCTCTCGCCGTCCGCACCTATTTCGAGGTGCTGGAGCCCTATCGCGAAGCCAAGCGCCGGCAGCTTTCCTATCTGGCGATGCCGCAGAACGTGACGCTCGGCCTGCGGCTGCTCTACCGCACGGTGGACGCCATGTGGTTCGCCGCCGGCGACACCTCCACCGACTACAACCACTACACCAAGCGGGCACTGCTGGCGGCGGTGGTCAGTTCCTCCACCTTCTATTGGCTGGACGACAAGTCGGACGACCATGCGGAGACCCGCGCCTTCATTGACCGGCGGCTGGCCGACGTGATGGCGGTGGGCAAGGCGACCTCGTCGGTCGGCAAGCTCGGCTCGATGCTGAACTTCCTCCCCAACCCGCTGCGCTTCGCCCGTCAGATGCGCCAACGCACCGCCGGCGCCCAGGCGAGCAACGCGACGATCCACATGGCGGACAATATCTGAGGAGCTCTAACTCTTTGAAGACAAAGCAACTTACCGTCATCCCCGCGAAGGCGGGGATCCAGGAAACTCTGCGGATCAGCCGCTGAGTCGGCTGGATCCCCGCCTTCGCGGGAATGACGGCCGAAAAAGTGCTTCATCTCTCCCTGAGTTACATATGTCTAAGATCCGTGTGTCCTCTAACCTGCCCTGGAAGAGGGACTATCCCGCCGTGACGGGCTTCTTCCGCTTCGCCTTCGCGTCCCTCTTCGCGGCAGCTCGCAGAGCCGCCTCGAAGCCCGACCGGGCCCAGGGCAGCAGTTCGTCATGGTCGTCCAGCGCCGAGTCGGGTGGCGGGTAGTAGGACAGGGTGGTCGGCTTGTCCGGCATCGGCCGGAATGGTTCCAGCCCCAGCTCCGTGAACGCCGCGCGGTTCACGTCGTCCGCCTTGAAATACAGAATCTCGTCGGCGATCAGCGCGAAGGTCAGCCCGCCGATCGACAGGCTATAGCCGCCGAACATGCGGCGCACACGCAGATCGCCCAGCGGCGCCAGCATCTCGCAGAGTGTCGCGACATACTCGCTGGGCGGCTGGGCGGGCATTTGTGGGAAACGGTTACTTCTTGCGGAAGGCGTCCAGGGCAACGACCTCGCCGCGCTTCGGCTCCTCGGCCGGGGCGGCTTCCTCCGCCTTTTCCTCGGCGCGTTCGGCGGCGGGGCGGGGCGGCATGGTCGAGACCTCCGCCGATTCGGCGGCGGCCAGCGGCTGGAACTGCAGCGCGAAATTCACCGACGGATCGGCGAAGGTGGTGATGGCGGCGAACGGAATCACCAGCCGCTCATGCACGTTGTTGAAGCTCAGCGTGACCTCGAAATGGTCGTCCGTCACATCCAGCCCGTAATACTGGAACTGCAGGACGATGGTCATCTCGTTCGGATACTGGGAAGCCAGGTAATCCGGGATCTCGACGCCGGGGAAGCCGGTGCGGAAGGTCAGGTAGAAATGGTGATTGCCCGGCAAGCCGCGCTCGGCAACCTCGGTCAGCGCGTCGCGGACAACGCCGCGCAACGCGGTCTCGACCATCCGGTCATAGCGGAGCTGCTCTTTCGGCATGCTTGGGCGGGTCCCTGATAACGCGATCGGTCCGGCGTCCCGCCTTGGCCGAGGGCCGGCACGAAACGCTGGAAAGAAGAGGTGTGGGCCTTCTGTTGCTAGGCGGCCCACGGCCCCACCCTTAGGCGCTAACCCTCGGGGATTAGGTTTAGGCTACCAGCCGCCGTTAGGCAGCGAGGCGAGCCTGAGCAACGTTGTCGTTGGCAACTATTGCAACGGCCCGATAACGGCGGAACCATGCCGAGCGAAAACCATGCCTTTACCACGCGTGTCGATCCTATTTCGCCCCCAACGACCCCGGTCAACGAGTCCGGTGTAAGGTTGGTGGAGGCGCCGGGTACCGCCCCCGGGTCCACAACGCTTATTCCACAAGGCGTTTATCGCCATAGTCGGCGAACCGACGAGGCGAATATAGGCACTCCCGCCCGGCAAGGGAAGGGGGTGTGTGCATGATCGCCGAATGCGTTGCGTTGACGCGGACCGGTTCGTTCGTTCACCGTTCCCGACAGCCACGCGGTCTGATAAGACAGCCGGCACCGTAACCCCGGAGTCACCATGCCGATCACGCCCGAGCAGCGCGACGAAATCGATCGCCTGCGCGCCGTCACCGCCACCACCCGCCGCGCCACCGTCCCGGCCCTGGAAGAGATCCTCTATCAGCCGCTGGAGGTTCTGGACCACGGCTTCGTCCGCGTCATCGACTATATGGGCGACGATTCGGCGGTCGTGCAGGCGGCGCGCGTGTCCTATGGCAAGGGCACCAAGAAGGTCAGCGAGGATTCCGGCCTCATCAAGTATCTGATGCGCCACCGCCACTCGACACCGTTCGAGATGTGCGAGATCAAGTTCCATGTGAAGCTGCCGATCTTCGTCGCCCGCCAGTGGATTCGCCACCGCACCGCGAACGTGAACGAATATTCGGCGCGCTACTCCATCCTCGATCGCGAGTTCTACGTACCGGCGCCGGAACAGCTGGGCGCCCAGGCCGTGGTGAACCGCCAGGGCCGCGGCGACGTGCTGGAAGGCGAGGAGGCGGCCAATGTCATGCGGCTGCTGCGCGAGGATTCCGAACGCGCCTACAGCCATTATGAAGAGATGCTGAACCACCGCGAGGACGGCACGGTCATCGACCCGACCCGCCAGGGTCTGGCGCGCGAACTGGCGCGGATGAACCTGTCGCTGAACTACTACACGCAATGGTACTGGAAGGTCGATCTCCACAACCTTCTGCATTTCCTGTCGCTGCGCGCCGATGCCCACGCCCAGTACGAGATCCGCGTCTACGCCGACGCCATGCTGGACGTGGTGAAGCGCTGGGTCCCGGCGGTCTTTGAATCCTTCACCGAATACCGCATGGGCGGCGCCCACCTGTCGCGCACCGGCCTTGACGTGGTGAAGCGCCTGCTGGCCGGCGAGCCGGTGACGCAGGAGGCCAGCGGCCTGTCCAAGCGCGAATGGCGGGAGCTGATGGACCAGCTGGGCCGTACCGAAGCTTAAGACGGAACCGAAGACGATGACGCCGGATCAGGCCGAAAGCACCTACCGCCAGGGCCTGATCGCCGCGCAGGCCGGCCGCTGGGCCGAGGCGCAGGACCTTCTCGCCCAGGCCATCACCGCCCGGCCGGGCGTCGCCGTCTGGTGGGCCAATTACGGGCTGGTGCTGGAAAGTCAGGGCGATGCCATGGGAGCGGCGCAGGCCTATGCCGGGGCGCTGAACCTCGACGGCGGTCTCGCCATGGCGATGGACGGCCTGTTGGTGATGGCGGAGACGCTGGCCAGCGCCGGGCGCGCCGATCTGGCGGAAGTCTGCTACCGCAGCGCCATCGCGCTCAACCCGGCCGCGTTGGCCGCGCTCGTGAATGCCGGCAATCTGCTGCGGGCGCAGGCCCGCAGGCCTGAGTCGGCCGCGCTGCACCGCCGCGCTGCACACGTCGAACCCGACAGCTGGATCCCGCCCTACAACATCGGCAACGCCCTGGCCGAGATGAACCGGCCGGGCGAGGCCGACCGCGCCTATCGCGCCGGGCTGTGCCTGGAGCCGTCGCGGGTGGAACTGTGGGCCAACCGTGCCAGCCGCTCTCTCGCCCCCCAGGCCCGCATCGGCGAGGCCTTGACCGCGCTCGACCGCGCTCTACAGCTGGCGCCCGGCGCCGATTCGCTGCACAGCGCCCGGCTGTTCCTGATGCAATACGACCCGGCGCGGACGATGCCGCAGATCGCGCAGGCCCATGCCGATTGGGGTGCCCGCTATCCCGACCGACCGGCCGCCGCGGTGGCGGCGCCGGCGCCGAGGCTGCGCGTCGGTTACGTCTCCGCCGATTTCCGGGCCCACCCCGTCGGCACGTTCCTGGAACCGGTGCTGGCCGCCCACGACCGTGCTGCGGTCGAGGCGATCTGCTATTCCAACACCGCCAACCCCGACGCCGTGACGGCGCGGCTGCGCGGTCTGGCCGACGGCTGGGTCGACAGCGTGGCGATGGACGATGCGGCCCTGCTGGAGCGCATCCGCGCCGATGGCATCCATATCCTGGTCGATCTGGCCGGCCACACGCTGGGCAACCGGCTGGGCGTCTTCGCCCGGCGGGCAGCGCCGGTGCAGGTTACCTGGGCCGGCTATGTCGGCACCACCGGCCTGCCGGCGATGGATTACCTGATCTCCGACCCGCGGCAGAGCCCGGAGGGTGCCGACGGTTGGGCCATCGAGGGCATCGTCCGCATGCCCGATGCCTATGTCCCGTGGTCGCCGCCGGCCGCCGCACCCGCCGTGGCGCCGCTGCCGATGATCGCGCGCGGCGCCCCGACCTTCGGGTCGCTGAATGCCCTGCCCAAGTTGAACGCGCAGGTCGCCTCCTTGTGGACCCGCCTGCTGGCGGCGGTGCCTGGATCGCGGCTGCTTCTGCGCACGCCCGGCCTGGACGATGCGGATTTGCGGGAGCGGACGCTGGCGTTGTTCACGGCCGCCGGCGCCGATGCTGTCCGCATCGAACTGCACGGTGCGGCTCCGCATGCCGAATTCCTGGCGACCTATGGCGAGATCGACGTCGCGCTCGATCCCTTCCCTTACTCAGGCGGGCTGACGACGCTGGAGGCGCTGTGGATGGGCGTTCCGGTGGTGACGCTGGGCGGCAACCGGTTCTGCGCCCGCCATACGGTGACCCACCTGACCTCGGCCGGGCTTCCGGCGTTGGCGGTCGAGGGGGAGGAAGCCTACATCGCCATGGCGGCGGCGCTGGTGTCAGACCCGGAC
Source organism: Azospirillum sp. TSO5 (assembly GCF_003116065.1). Lineage (NCBI taxonomy): Bacteria > Pseudomonadati > Pseudomonadota > Alphaproteobacteria > Rhodospirillales > Azospirillaceae > Azospirillum > Azospirillum sp. TSO5. The sequence continues at coordinate 13,883 of NZ_LGQY01000006.1, forward strand.
GGGCTGGCGAGCATCCGCAGCCGCCTGCGCGACCGGCTCGCCGCCTCGCCCGCACTGGATGGCGTGCGCTTTACCCGCGCGTTGGAGGCGGCCTTCGGTGCCATGTGGCAGCGGGCGGCGGCAGGGCAGGAGCGGGCGTCCTTCGCCCTGAACTTCGACTGAGGTCGGCCCTTGTCGGCGACCGGTTTCAGTCCCGGTCGTAATCGTCGTCCCGCTCTTCCTCAGCATCGTCTTCATCCGCTTCCGCGGCGAGGCGGCGCTGGTTGGCCAGCATGTCGAGCGCACCCTGCAGGATGTAGGCGGCGGCCATCTTGTCCACCACCTCGTCCCGGCGTTTGCGGGTCATGTCGGCCTCGCCGATCATGAAGCGCTCAACGGCCGAGGTGGACAGCCGCTCGTCCCAGAAGGCGATTTCGGCCTCCCAGCCCAGCAGGTCGGGACGCTCCAGCAGGTTCTTGGCGAAGGCGCGCACCGACTCGGCACGCGGCCCCTCCGTTCCGTCCATGTTCAGCGGCAGCCCGACCACCAGCCCGCCGATGCCGTAATCGCGGATTGTCTTGCCCAGCTCGCGCGCATCCTGGGTGAATTTGGTGCGCTTCAGCGTTCCGATGGGAGATGCGACGATCAGTCCCGGATCGGCAACCGCCAGCCCGACGGTCTTGGTGCCGACGTCAAGGCCAAGCAAACGTTGGTTTTTGCCCAGCCGGGCCGCGAGTTCGGAGAGGGTATGGATCATGATCCGACCATAAGGCCGCAGCCTTGTCACTGCAAGATCGCTTGAGTTGTTGTAAAAGATACTTATTCTTCTAAGTATGAGCAGCGCACTATCCCTTACCGCCTTGTCGCACCGGCCGCTCGCCGACGCCGACATCCCCACCATCTGCGGGTTCCCACGCAACGCGGAGGAGCTGTATTTCCTGTTCCCGCGCGCCGTCTGGCCGCTGACCCCGGATCAGGTCCGGGCGACGCTGGGCCTCCGCCGCGATCCGACCGTGGTCACATTGACCGAGGATGGGCGGGAACGCGTGGTCGGCTATGCCAACTATGCCACGTTCGAGGATGGCTGCACCGCCAGCATCGGCAATGTCAGCGTCGACCCGACCCTGCGCCGCCGCGGCATTGCCGAATATCTGGTGCGGACGATGATCGACCGCGCTTTCGATCACCATCACCTGCCCGAACTGACGCTTTATTGCTTCAACACCAACACGCCGGGCCTGCTGCTCTATGCCAAGCTCGGCATGACGCCGATCGCGCTGGAGACGCGGGTGACGCCCTGGGGCGAGCCGATCGCGCTGTTCAAACTGCGCATGGACCGCGCCAATTGGCAGTCGGCGACCCGCATCGCCGCATGATCCGGCGCCTTCTGAGCGTTGGAATGGCCGCAATCGTTGCGGTGCGCGTGCGCGGGTGATAGCTTCGCGGCCGATTTCCAATGTTTTGGAAGAGAGTAGAGGCATGTCGCTCGACAAGGCCACGGTGGCCAAGATCGCGCATCTGGCCCGCATCAAGGTGCCGGACGAGGAACTGGAATCCCTGGCTGGGGAACTGAGCCAGATTCTGACCTTCGTGGAACAGCTCAACGAGGTCGACACGAAGGACGTGCCGCCGATGACCAGTGTCGCCGCGCAGAAGCTGCGCCGCCGCAAGGACGAGGTCACCGACGGCGGTTACGCCGCGCAGGTCCTGTCGAACGGTCCGGAAACGGCCGAAGGCTTCTTTGTCGTGCCCAAGGTGGTCGAGTGATGACGGCGCTCACGCATCTGACGATGGCCGGGGCCCTGGATGGCCTCGCCAAGAAGGAGTTCACCGCGGTCGAACTGACCGAGGCGCACGTGCGCGCGGTCGAGGCCGTGCGTCCCTTCAACATCTTCATCACCGAGACCCCGGACGCCGCCCTGTCGATGGCCAAGGCCAGCGACGAGCGCCGCGCGAAGGGCTCGGCCGGGCCGATGGACGGCTTGCCCATCGCGGTGAAGGACCTGTTCTGCACCAAGGGCGTTTCGACGACCGCCGGCAGCCATATCCTGGACGGCTTCAAGCCGGAATATGAATCCACGGTCACTTCCCAGTTGTGGCGCGACGGCGCCGTCATGCTGGGCAAGGTGAACCTGGACGAATTCGCCATGGGCTCCGCCACCATCACCGCCCATCAGGGCGAGACGGTCAGCCCGTGGAGCCCCGGCGCGCCGGGTGCCTGGGAGAGGAAGATCGTCGCCGGCGGCTCGTCGGGCGGTTCGGCCGCGGTGATCGCCGCGCGTGCCGCGCTGGGCGCCACCGGGACCGATACCGGCGGCTCGATCCGCCAGCCGGCCGGCTACACCGGCACCGTCGGCATCAAGCCGACCTACGGCCGCTGCTCGCGCTGGGGCATCGTCGCCTACGCCTCCTCGCTGGATCAGGCCGGGCCGATGACCCGCACGGTCGAGGATGCGGCGATCATGCTGCGCTCCATGTGCGGTTTCGATCCGAAGGATTCGACCTCGGTCGACATGCCGGTGCCGGATTTCCGCGCCGCTCTGACCGGCGACATCCGCGGCCTGCGCGTCGGCATTCCGAAGGAATACCGGGTCGAGGGGCTGTCGGCCGAGATCGCCGCGCTGTGGGATCAGGGCATCGCCTGGCTGAAGGAGGCCGGCGCCGAGCCGGTCGAGGTCAGCCTGCCGCACACCAAATACGCGCTGGCCGCCTACTACATCATCGCGCCGGCCGAGGCGTCGTCCAACCTCGCGCGCTATGACGGCGTGCGCTACGGCCTGCGGGTCGAGGGCGGCAACCTCAAGGAGATGTACGAAAACACCCGCGGCGCCGGCTTCGGCAAGGAAGTGCAGCGCCGCATCCTGATCGGCACCTATGTGCTGTCGGCCGGCTATTACGACGCCTACTACAACAAGGCTCGTCAGGTGCGTACGCGCATCAAGTGGGACTTCGACGAGGCGTTCAAGAGCTGCGACGTCATCCTGACGCCGACCGCCCCCAGCACGCCCTTCGCCATCGGCGAGAAGATGGACGATCCGGTGCAGATGTACCTGAACGACGTCTTCACCGTTCCGATCAACCTCGCCGGCCTGCCGGCCATGTCGGTCCCGGCCGGCCTGGGTGCCGACGGCCTGCCGCTCGGCCTGCAGCTGATCGGCCGCCCCTTCGACGAGGAGACGCTGCTGCGCGTCGGCCATGTCGTCGAAAAGGCCGCCAACTTCACCGCCGTTCCGCCCTTCGTGGCGTGACGCGGGCGACGTGACAGCGAAAGGGCCGGCTCGCAGGAGCCGGCCCTTTTCGTTTGGAGTGTCGTTGGCCGACACCTGCCCATCATGCCCCGCCGATCCCCTGCACATAGCTTTCGCCGGTCTTCGGATCGATGTTCTCGCCCGTGCCCGGCGTGCCCGGCGGAGCTTCGTCCTTGTCGCTCATGGGCTCGACCGCCGGCTTCACCGGGATCGGCTTGGTCGCTGGGCGGTCGTTCTGGTGCGTCTTGTCTTCGGCCATGGCGGCTTTCTCCCTCTGTTGGCTCGGTTCCCCTCCACCAACAGGCCGTCCGCCGCTTCGTCACCCTGTGCGCCCGCTATTCGGCGGCCTCCAGCGCCACACGGGCCAGTTCCAACAACTTCTTGTCCACCTCTGCCTCATCATAGCCGGGGGTGTCGGCCAGCGAGTCGCGCAGGCGCATGGTGATGAACTCCCCGGTGTGGTGCTTCTCGTAAAGGCGGACATCGCCCAGCGCCTTGGCGACGCGGTGCAGCCTGTCGCGATCCATCTTGCCCTCCCGTCCTGGTCACCCATCTTGATCACTGCTGTGGCAACAGCCGGGCCGCCGCATCATTCCTGTGCGTTGAGTTCCCCTTGCGCCGTACTGCGCATGGATGCCGGAACAGGACGCGGCTCTCCGGCGTCCCTGTTTACAACTGCAATCACTGGCGACTGGGGGCTAAGGCATGGACCCGGGACACGATCAACGGCGCGAATTGCTCACCCGCGTCCGCCATGTCGTCGAGCATTACGAGCGCCACAGCACCGCCGGCCCCGCCATCATGCGCGGCGTGCGCTACGACCTTGCCGTGCGGGCGACCGACCTGAACGGCGACGGCTGCCTGTTCCCGGCCTGCAATTGCGCAAAGGCCGATTGCGCCGAGCGGGAGGGCTGTGCACCGACCGATGTCGGGGTCTGGATCGAACAGGCAAAAAAAGAAAACCGCCCCCGGCGCGAGCCAGGAGCGGCTATCGATTGATGCAAAGCCGGCCGCGGCGCCCGTTTCCGGACGCCGCGAGGCAACATCAGACCGAGTAGTACATTTTGTACTCGATCGGGTGCGGCATGGTCTCGAAGGCCATCATCTCTTCCGTGCGGAGGTCGATGTAGCCGTCGATCATGTCCTGCGAGAAGACATCGCCCTTGCGCAGGAACTCGTTGTCCTCGCGCAGAGAGTTCAGGGCTTCGCGCAGCGAGCCGCAGACGGTCGGGACCTTGGCCAGCTCTTCCGGCGGCAGGTCGTACAGGTTCTTGTCCATCGCGTCGCCCGGATGGATCTTGTTCTGGATGCCGTCCAGGCCGGCCATCAGCATGGCGGCGAAGGCCAGGTACGGGTTGGCCGACGGATCCGGGAAGCGGACTTCGACGCGCTTGCCCTTCGGCGAGGCGACGTACGGGATACGGCAGGAGGCCGAACGGTTGCGGGCCGAGTAGGCCAGCAGGACCGGAGCCTCATAGCCCGGGACCAGACGCTTGTAGCTGTTGGTCGACGGGTTGGTGAAGGCGTTCAGCGCCTTGGCGTGCTTGATGATGCCGCCGATGTAGTACAGAGCCAGCTCCGACAGGTCGGCATACTGGTTGCCGGCGAACAGCGGCTGGCCGTCCTTCCAGATCGACTGGTGGCAGTGCATGCCCGAACCGTTGTCGCCGAAGACCGGCTTCGGCATGAAGGTCGCCGTCTTGCCGTAGGCGTGGGCGACGTTGTGCACCACGTACTTGTAGTACTGCATGTTGTCGCCGGTGCGGACCAGCGTGTCGAACTTGATGCCCAACTCGTGCTGGGCGGCGGCCACCTCGTGGTGGTGCTTCTCGACCGGAACGCCCATCTCGGCCAGGACGCTCAGCATCTCGGCGCGCAGGTCGTTGCAGCTGTCGATCGGGGCGACCGGGAAGTACCCGCCCTTGGTGCCCGGACGGTGGCCCAGGTTGCCGTCCTCATAGTCCTTGTCGGACGAGTAGGTGCCCTCGTCCGAATCGAACTGGTAGGAGACCTTGTTCATCTCGACCGTGTACTTCACGTTGTCGAAGATGAAGAACTCGGCTTCCGGACCGAAGAAGACGGTGTCGCCGATGCCGGCCGAAGCGGTGTACTTCTCGGCGGCCTTGGCGATGCCGCGCGGGCAGCGGGCGTAGGAGCCGCCGGTGCCCGGATCATAGACGTCGCAGAGGATGTTCAGCGTCGGCTGGGCGGCGAACGGGTCCATGATGGCCGTCGTCGGGTCCAGCTTCAGGATCATGTCCGACTCTTCGATGCCCTTCCAGCCGGCGATCGAGGAACCGTCGAACATGATGCCGTCTTCGAACACGTCCTCGTCGATGGTCGAAACGTGCTGGGCCGTGTGGTGCAGCTTGCCGCGCGGGTCAGTGAAGCGCAGGTCCACGTACTTGACGTCGTGTTCCTTGATCAGGTCGAAGACCTTGCTGATGTCGGACATGTCTCTTTTTCCACGCTTTAAGAGGGTTGGATCCCGCTGCGTCAAGCCGCTGCCCAAGCCCCGTCGGGGTCTTGGCGGCGGAGGGCGGCGCTCGCGGCGGACGTTATCTCACGCCTTTCTTCCCCGCACAACGCGCCAACCCAAAAAGTCGCACGTTCGCCATAGGCGGCCATCGGCCGTTCGGCGAGGTGTGCGGCCGGGGCCGGCAGGAGGTGATGGGGAAAGCGGCGCATGTTGGCGGATGCTGGTCGGGAGGGTGCCGGTCGGAAGGGAGGAGCCGGTGGACGATGCTATCCGGGCGCGATCAGATCGCGTCGGCGCCCTTCTCCCCGGTGCGGATGCGGACCACCTCCTCCACGGGCGTGACGAAGATCTTGCCGTCGCCGATGCGGCCGGTATGGGCGGCCTGCTGGATCGCCTCGATCGCCCGTTCCACCAGGGAATCCTCCATCACCACCTCGATCTTCACCTTCGGCAGGAAGTCCACGACGTATTCCGCGCCGCGGTAAAGCTCCGTGTGGCCCTTTTGGCGGCCGAAGCCCTTGGCTTCGGTGACGGTGATCCCCTTGATCCCGACTTCGTGAAGGGCTTCCTTCACCTCGTCGAGCTTGAACGGCTTGATGATGGCTTCGATCTTCTTCATGGGTCTCTCGTGTACGAGGTGCCAACGTCGGCAGGCACCGTCCACGGCACTGCCGACAGCGACGACGATAAGCATGGAGCGTGCCACATTCGGCCGGTCCGATCCGGCGGCATCGATGCTGGTCATAAGACGGACGGGTGCCGTCCAATGGGGCAGGGTGCTGCCAAAGGATTCAGCGGAGTGAACAATATTTGTGCAACTGGTGCAAGCGCTCCGCGGCGCCGGGCGTGTCACGGCCTTTTCGGCCGGGCGAAAGGGGTGCCGTTCCGCCCCGAAAGAAGTTTTTTCACTTTTCGTGAAAAAGGCGCTTGACCGGCCAGCCGCGGTGGAGCATAACGCGGCTCCCGACGGCGGAAACGCTGACGGCGGCGGTGGTAGCTCAGTTGGTAGAGCTCTCGGTTGTGGTCCGAGCGGTCGTGGGTTCGAGTCCCATCCATCGCCCCATCTTCTTCTTCGCGTCTTGGAAAATTTCGGTTTTATAAACGTCCGCACGGCTGGCCCGCCGTTTCGCGGACGTTTATGCTTGTCCGCATCATTTGTTCCCGGTGAAGACACTGCCTACGGGTAGAGCAGGCGTGCGAATGTTCGCCCGCACAAGGAACGGCAAGGCAAGCCGGGGTCGGCCAAGGTTGGGGAGAGTGGGGGATGGATGAGCTTCTGTCCGTCGCGGAGATGTATCGGGCCGACCAGCTGGCCATCGCCGCCGGGGTGTCCGGTCCGGCCCTGATGGAGGCCGCCGGCGCCGCTGTGGTCCGTGCCGTGTGCGAGCGCTGGGCGCCGCACCCGACCGCCGTGTTCTGCGGCCCCGGCAACAATGGCGGCGACGGCTTCGTCATCGCCCGGCTTCTGCTGGAGGCCGGCTGGCCGGTGCGGCTGGCGCTGCTCGGCACGCGCTCGGCCCTGACCGGCGATGCGGCGGTGGCGGCGGAGCGCTGGCCCGGCCCGATCGAAGCGGCCGATCCCTACATCCTCAAGGGCAATCCCCTGGTCATCGACGCGCTGTTCGGCGCCGGCCTGTCCCGGCCGCTCGATGGCCTCGCCCGCGCCATCGTCGAAGCGATGGAGGGTCGCACGGTCGTCGCCGTGGACGTGCCGAGCGGCCTGCACGGCGACAGCGGCCGGGTGCTGGGAGCCGCTCCGCAAGCGGCGCTGACCGTCACCTTCTTCCGCCGCAAGCCGGGCCATGTGCTGCTGCCCGGCCGCACCCTGTGCGGCGAGGTGGTGGTCGCCGATATCGGCATCCCGGAGCGTGTTCTGGACAGCATCGCCCCGCAGACCGCGGTGAACGAGCCTTCGCTGTGGCACCACCGTTTCCCTTGGCCGGCGCTGGACGGCCACAAATATGCGCGCGGCCATGCCGTGGTGCTGGGCGGCGCGCGGATGACCGGCGCGGCGCGCCTGGCCTCTGTCGCGGCGCTGCGGGCCGGGGCGGGGCTGGTCACCATCGCCTGCCCGCCGGAAGCGTTCCCCATCTATGCCGCCGGCTGCGCCAGCGTGATCGTCGATCCGCTGGAGGATGCCGGCGCCTTCGCCCGGCTGCTGCAGGACCCGCGCAAGAACGCCGTGCTGATCGGTCCGGGGGCAGGCAGGGGGGCGCAGACCCGTGCCGCCGTGACGGCCGCGCTGGACGCCCGGCGAGCCTGTGTTTTGGATGCCGACGCGCTGACCAGCTTCGCCGAGTCGGCCGACGAACTGCTCGACCGGCTCGACAAGCGTTGCGTCCTCACCCCGCATGAGGGGGAGTTCGCCCGGCTGTTCGGTGATTCGGTCGGCATGGACGGCGACAAGCTGTCGCGGGTGCGGGCGGCCGCCGCGCGGTCCGGTGCGGTCGTCGTCCTCAAGGGGGCGGACACCGTGGTCGCGGCGCCCGACGGGCGTGCCGTCGTCAACGTCAACGCGCCGCCCGATCTGGCGACCGCCGGCACCGGCGACGTGCTGGCCGGCATCGTTCTGGGCCTGCTGGCGCAGGGAATGGACGGGTTCGAGGCTGCGTGCACCGCCGTCTGGCTGCATGGCGAGGCGGGGCGCGCGCTCGGCCCCGGCCTGATCTCCGACGATCTGGCGGGTGCGCTGCCCGGTGTGCTGAAGGCGCTGAAGGCGCAGGGTTGAGGTCTGCCAGGACCGGCCCATAAGTCGACGTCTGCGGTACCCCTGACGACGGCGTTCGCGCGCCCTCTTGCGGCGGCGCTCCGGGCGGGCCAGACTCCGGGGCATGAGCGACGCACCCGACACCACCACTCTGGAGCCTGTGCCGCCATCTCCGGCCGCGCAGCCCAATTTCTTCGACCGCGCGCTGGACAACCTGCGCACCCGCTGGCGCGAGATCGCGGCATCGGCCCGCGGCGCCGTCGGCGCGCCGCCGCGCACCCATCTGCCGAAGGAGGACGCCGAGCGCCTCAAGGAGCAGATCGAGGCCTGCCTGGAATCGCGGGGCGGCGAGGTTTCGGCCCGCGCCCGCGCTGCCCAGCTCGGTCGCACCTATCTGGCGCTGGACCCCCAGGGTCGGCGCAACTTCCTAGTAATGCTCGCGCGCGACTTCGACGTCGACCGCGATGCGGTGATGGACGCGATGGCGACATTCCAGGCCGCCGCCGACCCGGTGGCCCGCGGCCATGCCGAACGGGCGTTGCGCCGGGCGCTGGAACCGCCGCGCCTGCGCCTGCTCACCCAGTTCAACGCTCTGCCGGAAGGCGTCAAGTTCCTGGTCGACCTGCGCGCAGAGCTGATGGAGATGGCGCGCGGCGAACCGCTGCTGCAGGCGCTGGAGGACGATCTCAAGAACCTGCTGCGGGCGTGGTTCGACGTCGGTTTCCTGGAGATGCACCGCATCACCTGGGACAGCCCGGCCTCGCTGCTGGAAAAGCTCATCAAGTACGAGGCGGTGCACGAGATCAGCGGCTGGCAGGACCTGAAGGACCGGCTCGATTCGGATCGCCGCTGCTTCGCCTTCTTCCACCCGCGCATGCCGCACGAGCCGCTGATCTTCGTCGAGGTCGCGCTGGTCCAGGGCATGTCGGACAATGTGCAGGCCCTGCTCGACCCCACCGCCCCGGTCTGCGACCCCAAGAGCGCCGACAGCGCCATCTTCTATTCGATCTCCAACGCGCAGGTCGGGCTGGCCGGCATCAGCTTCGGCAATTTCCTGATCAAGCGGGTGGTCGATGGGCTGGCGACCGAGTTCCCCAACATCAAGTGCTACGCCACCCTCTCGCCGATCCCCGGTTTCCGCCGCTGGTTCGACCGGTTGTTGGACCGCGATGGCGATGCCCTGCTGACCAACACGGAGGCCGAACGCATCGCCGAACGGCTGGCCGAGTTGGAGCAGGCCGACGACGGCGAGGCGACCACCGAAGGCGGCGTCGGCACCGACGAATCGCCGCTGCTCGCCCGCGCTCTTTCCCGTCCCGGCTGGGCGGACGATGAAGAGCTGCAGAAGCACCTGCGCGGCCCGCTGATGCGGATGTGCGTCCATTACCTGTCCAGTGTGCAGGAGGCGAAGGGCAATGGCCGCCCCCGCGCGCTCGACCCGGTGGCGCATTTCCACCTGACCAACGGCGCCCGGATGGAGCGGCTGAACTGGCTGGCCGACCGCTCGGCCAAGGGGCTGAAGCAGTCGTTGGGAATGATGATCAACTACCGCTACCGGCTGGGCGAGATCGACGCCAATCACGAGGCCTACACCGGTGAGGGACGCATCATCACCTCGTCCGCGGTGCGGTCCCTCGACAAGGCGGGGAGCAAGACGGCGGGGAAGGCCGGCGGCTGACGCGAACAGAGCGGGCCTCACTCTCTTGCGTGGGGCCATTTTGCCTGTTTGCTTCCGGCGCGCTGTGCTATAGACCGGACTTCGCCGGCGGTCCGGCGGGTGTTTCGGCACCCGTCGCGGCTGCCTTTGCCATGAACGCGGGCGTGGCGGAATTGGTAGACGCGCTGGATTTAGGTTCCAGTGACTTCGGTCGTATGGGTTCAAGTCCCTTCGCCCGCACCATGGCAACACCTTGGACCGCATGGACAACACGGATTCGGGCCGCCCGGACGGGCGCCGCCGGGCCGGAACAACGAGATAGGCTTTCGTTCCGATGAACATCACCGAGACCAGCACCGACGGCCTCAAGCGCGAATTTCAGGTCGTCATTTCCGCCAAGGACATCGAAGAGAAGGTGAACGGCAAGCTGGAAGAGCTGCGCCGCACGGTCCAGCTGCCGGGCTTCCGTCCGGGCAAGGTGCCGGTCACCGTGATCAAGCAGCGCTATTTCGGCGGCGTGCTGTCCGAGGTGCTGGAGGACGCCATCTCCGACAGCTCGCGCCAGGCGCTGAGCGAGCGCGGCCTGCGCGTCGCCCTGCAGCCGAAGATCGAAGTCGAGAAGTACGAGGACGGCGGCGACCTCACCTACAAGATGGCGGTCGAGCTGCTGCCGGACGTCGAGCCGGGCGACTTCTCGGGCATCGAGCTGGAGAAGCCGGTCGCCGAGGTCACCGACGAGTCGGTGGAAGAGGCGCTGACCCGTCTGGCCTCGGCCCACTCGACCCAGGCCCCGGTCACCGAGGACCGCGCCGCCGAGACCGGCGACATCGCCGTGATCGACTTTGCGGGTTCCGTCGACGGCGAGGCCCTGCCGGGCATGGACGGCAAGGACTACCCGCTGGAGCTGGGCGCCGGCCGCTTCGTGCCGGGCTTCGAGGAGCAGCTGGTCGGCGCCAAGGTCGGCGAGCACCGCACCGTCAACGTCACCTTCCCGGAAGACTACCCGCATGAGCGCCTGAAGGGCGCCGCGACGGTCTTCGAGGTCGACGTGAAGGAGCTGCGCAAGAACGTCCCGGCCGAGGTTAATGACGAACTCGCCAAGGAGTTCGGCATGGAGAGCCTGGAGAAGATGCGCGAAGCGATCCGCGATCGCATCAAGGGCGAGTATGACGGCCTGTCGCGCCTGCGCGTGAAGCGTCAGCTGCTCGACAAGCTGGCGGAGGCCCATTCCTTCGAGGTGCCGGCCGGCATGGTCGACATCGAGTTCGAGGGCATCTGGGCCCGCCTGCAGGAAGAGCTGAAGAACGGCACCGCCGGCGAGGACGCCAACAAGTCCGAGGACGACCTGAAGGCCGAGTACCGCTCGATCGCCGAGCGCCGCGTCCGCCTGGGTCTGCTGCTGTCGGAAGTCGGCCGCCGCAACAACATCCAGGTCACCCAGGACGAGGTCAACCGCGCCCTGATCAACGAAGCCCGCCGCTTCCCCGGTCAGGAGCGTCAGGTGTTCGAGTTCTTCAAGCAGAACCAGCAGGCGCTCGAGAACCTCCGCGCCCCGATCTTCGAGGACAAGGTCGTCGATCACATCCTGGATCAGGCCAAGGTGACCGAGAAGACCGTCAGCGTCGAAGAGCTGAGCAAGGACGAGGACGAGTCCGAAGCGGCCTAACTCCCCGAAAGGAGTGGGGGCGGACTACCATCCGCCCCCAAAGGTTCCTATATGTGGTTCCGTGCCGGCAACGATCACCGGTTCAGCCAACTGCGGGGGCAGGGAAGAACACATGTACGACTTCGAGCCGAAGATGAATGCTCTGGTCCCGATGGTCATCGAACAGACCAACCGGGGCGAGCGCGCGTACGACATCTATTCGCGCCTGCTGAAGGAGCGGATCATCTTCCTGATCGGCGGAGTGAACGACGCCGTCGCCAGCCTGATCTGCTCGCAGCTGCTGTTCCTTGAGTCGGAGAACCCGAACAAGGACATCGCGCTCTACATCAATTCGCCGGGCGGCTACGTCTCGGCCGGCCTCGCCATCTACGACACCATGCAGTACATCCGTCCGCAGGTGTCGACGGTGTGCATGGGGCAGGCGGCCTCGATGGGTTCGCTGCTGCTGGCCGCCGGCGCGCCGGGCAAGCGTTTCTCGCTGCCCAACAGCCGCATTATGATCCATCAGCCGTCGGGCGGCGCCCAGGGCCAGGCCTCGGACATCGAAATCCAGGCCCAGGAAATCCTGAAGCTGCGCTCGCGCCTGAACGACATCTACGCCAAGCACACCGGGCAGGATCTCGACACCATCGAGTCCGCCATGGAGCGCGACAAGTTCATGTCGCCGGAAGAGGCGAAGGCCTTCGGTCTGATCGACGAGGTGGTGGAGAAGCGTCCGGGCGTCGATCACCATTCGTAACCCACGCTTCTAGGGCCCTCCCAACAAAGGGTTGATCGGGTCGTGACGCTGATGTTGAATGGCAGTGACACGATCCGGTCATAGGGGCCAGTCATAGGGGAAGCCCCTTGTGGCATGTCCGGTATGCGGATTGTAATGCGTCGCTAAACCGGCGCGTGACCTTGTCGCGGACGTCGTCCGCGATAACCTGAGTAGGACCGGCGTCGGGGGGCGCCGCGAACGGGCATGGTCCTAGGGGTCCACGCCTCCCGCGAGATGACGGAGTACCGATGAGCAAGTCCAGCAGCGGCGATTCGAAGAATACGCTCTACTGCTCCTTCTGCGGCAAGAGCCAGCACGAGGTCCGCAAGCTGATTGCCGGTCCGACGGTGTTCATCTGCGATGAATGCGTCGAACTGTGCATGGACATCATTCGCGAGGAGAACAAGACGACCCTCGTGAAGTCCCGCGACGGGGTCCCGACTCCGCGCGACATTCATGCGGTGCTCGACGATTACGTCATCGGACAGTCTTACGCCAAGCGCGTGCTGTCGGTGGCGGTCCACAATCATTATAAGCGCCTCGCCCACGGGACGAAGCACAACGACGTCGAACTGGCGAAGTCGAACATCCTGCTGATCGGCCCGACCGGCTGCGGCAAGACGCTGCTGGCCCAGACGCTGGCCCGCATCATCGACGTTCCCTTCACCATGGCCGACGCTACGACGCTGACCGAAGCCGGTTATGTCGGCGAGGATGTCGAGAACATCATCCTCAAGCTGCTCCAGGCCGCCGACTACAATGTCGAGCGGGCGCAGCGCGGCATCGTCTACATCGACGAGGTCGACAAGATCAGCCGCAAGTCCGACAACCCGTCGATCACCCGCGACGTGTCGGGCGAGGGCGTGCAGCAGGCCCTGCTGAAGATCATGGAAGGCACCGTCGCCTCCGTGCCGCCGCAGGGCGGGCGCAAGCATCCCCAGCAGGAATTCCTGCAGGTCGACACCAGCAACATCCTGTTCATCTGCGGCGGCGCCTTCGCCGGCCTGGACAAGATCATCGCCCAGCGCGGCAAGGGCACCAGCATCGGCTTCGGCGCCGATGTCCGCTCCGCCGACGAGCGCGCCACCGGCGAGATCCTGCACGAGGTCGAGCCCGAGGATCTGCTGAAGTTCGGCCTGATCCCCGAGTTCATCGGCCGTCTGCCGGTGCTCGCCACCCTGTCCGATCTGGACGAGGCGGCGCTGGTCGAGATCCTGAGCAAGCCGAAGAACGCCCTGGTCAAGCAGTACCAGCGTCTGTTCGAGATGGAGGACGTCCATCTGGAGTTCTCCGAGGACGCCATGCGCGCCATCGCCCACAAGGCCATCGCCCGCAAGACCGGTGCCCGCGGTCTGCGGTCGATCATGGAAGCCATCCTGCTCGACCCGATGTTCGACCTGCCGGGCCTCACCGGCATCGAGAGCATCCTGGTCAACAAGGAAGTGGTCGAAGGGCGCGCCAAGCCGCTCTACGTCCACGCCGAACGGCGCAGCGAAGCGCCGGGCGCGTGATCGGACGAGAAGCCGTCGCACTCTTTGTGACGGGACGACGAGAGGGGCGCTTCGGCGCCCCTTTTTCTTTTTCGGCGCATTTCCAATGCGGTCGACGCATGGCACCCGGACTGGTCATTCCGAATCGTCGCCCCTCCAGTGCCTTTGGAGCGGATCGTCTGCGGCTGACAGGGTGAATGACGCCGCAAAGCTTCCGTTTGGGAGGTCGAAGGGGCGTAAAACCGGCTCGAACCGCCTGTTAAGTCGTGCGAAAGGGGAGCAAAGGCGGTCTTGGCCGGCCAAACGGCCGTTTCACCTTGCGGAAACGGCGGGAAGACGGTCGCAGCCCCTTGAAGGGCGCATGGCCGTGTGCCACGTTAGTCCGGTGCCGTAGGCGATCCCCGCGCTCAACCCGAGGCGGGGGCTGTGTCAGGCCCATTCCGGGCTGGCGGCGATCCATTCATTGAGGCCCTGCCCATGATCGAACTCTCCCGTGGTGCCCTCTACCCGGTCCTGCCGCTGCGCGACATCGTGGTCTTCCCCCACATGATCGTGCCGCTGTTCGTCGGGCGCGAGAAGTCCGTGCGCGCGCTGGAAGACGTGATGAAGGATGACAAGCAGATCCTGCTCGTCACCCAGAAGAACGCCGCGCAGGACGATCCGACTCCGGCCGACATCTACAGCGTCGGCACCGTCGGCACCGTGTTGCAGCTGCTCAAGCTGCCGGACGGGACCGTCAAGGTGCTGGTGGAAGGTGGCCAGCGCGCCGCCATCACCAAGTTCGCCGACAATGAGGAGTTCTTCCAGGCCCAGGCCGAACTGGTCGAGGAAAAGACCGGCGAGAACCAGGAGCTCGAAGCCCTGAGCCGCGCCGTCGTCTCCCAGTTCGAGCAGTACATCAAGCTGAACAAGAAGATCCCGCCGGAGGTGCTGGTCTCGATCAACCAGATCGAGGAAGCCGGCAAGCTGGCCGATACCGTCGCCTCGCATCTGGCGCTGAAGATTCCGGAAAAGCAGCAGCTGCTGGAATGCGCCACCGTGTCTGAGCGCCTGGAGCGGGTTTATGCCTTCATGGAAGGCGAGATCGGCGTGCTACAGGTGGAAAAGCGCATCCGCAACCGCGTCAAGCGGCAGATGGAGAAGACCCAGCGCGAGTACTATCTGAACGAGCAGCTGAAGGCGATCCAGAAGGAACTCGGCGAGACCGAGGACGGCCGCGACGAATCGGCGGAGCTGGAAGAGAAGATCAACAAGACCCGCTTCTCCAAGGAAGCCCGCGAGAAGGCTCTGGCCGAGCTGAAGAAGCTGCGGTCGATGAGCCCGATGTCCGCGGAAGCCACCGTGGTCCGCAACTACCTGGATTGGATGCTGTCCATTCCGTGGAAGAAGCGCACCAAGGTGAAGCGCGACCTGAAGCTGGCCCAGAAGGTGCTGGACGACGATCATTACGGTCTGGAGAAGGTCAAGGAACGCATCCTCGAGTATCTCGCCGTCCAGAACCGCATGAACAAGGTCAAGGGGCCGATCCTCTGCCTCGTCGGCCCGCCCGGTGTCGGCAAGACCTCGCTCGGCAAGTCGATCGGCAAGGCGACCGGCCGCAACTTCGTCCGCATGTCGCTCGGCGGCGTCCGTGACGAGGCCGAGGTGCGCGGTCACCGCCGCACCTACATCGGCTCGATGCCCGGCAAGGTCATCCAGGGCATGAAGAAGGCCAAGTCCTCCAACCCGCTCTTCCTGCTGGACGAGATCGACAAGCTCGGCGCCGACTGGCGCGGCGACCCGTCGTCCGCCCTGCTGGAGGTTCTGGATCCGGAGCAGAACGGTACCTTCAACGATCATTACCTGGAGGTCGACTACGACCTGTCCGACGTGATGTTCGTCTGCACGGCCAACACGATGCGCATGCCGCAGCCGCTGCTGGACCGCATGGAGATCATCCGCGTCGCCGGCTATACCGAGGACGAGAAGGTCGAGATCTCCAAGCGCCACCTGATCGAGAAGCAGATCGAGGCGAACGGCCTGAAGAAGGGCGAGTTCACCATCTCCGACGACGCGCTGCGCGATCTGGTCCGCTACTACACGCGGGAGGCCGGTGTCCGCTCGCTGGAGCGCGAGATCGCCAACCTGTGCCGCAAGGCGGTCAAGGAGATCCTGCTGAAGAGCGGCGGCAACGCCAAGGTCGCGGTTACCCGCCGCAACCTTGACAAGTATGCCGGCGTCCGCCGCTTCCATTACGGCGAGGCGGAACTGGAGGATCTGGTGGGCGTCACCACCGGTCTGGCCTGGACCGAGGTCGGCGGCGAACTGCTGTCGATCGAGGCCGTCGGCCTGCCCGGCAAGGGCCGCGTCACCACCACCGGCAAGCTGGGCGACGTGATGAAGGAATCGGTCCAGGCGGCCGAGAGCTACGTCAAGTCGCGCGCCGTCGCCTTCGGCATCAAGCCGACGCTGTTCGAGAAGAAGGACATCCACGTCCACGTTCCCGAAGGCGCCACGCCGAAGGACGGCCCGTCGGCCGGTGTCGCCATGGCCACCTCCATCGTCTCGGTGCTGACCGGCATTCCGGTCCGCAAGGACGTGGCGATGACCGGCGAGATCACGCTGCGTGGCCGGGTCCTGCCCATCGGCGGCCTGAAGGAGAAGCTGCTGGCCGCTCTGCGTGGCGGCATCAAGCATGTGCTGATCCCGAAGGACAATGAGAAGGACCTGGCGGACATCCCGGACAACGTGAAGCGCGGGCTGGAGATCTTGCCCGTCGGCACGGTGGACGAGGTGCTGCGCAACGCGCTGGTCCGTCCGCTGGAGCCCATCGAGTGGACCGAGCCGGAGGTCGATCCGGCCGCGGCGAAAGCCCAGGAGAAGGGTGCCGACGGCGAGGTCCTGCGTCACTGATCCGGGGCCAGAACGGCCATGATCTGATCATAGCCGTCGCCGGGCAGTCGACTTTTGGGACAATAGGAGCTTTGCCGCCCGTCGGGAATTGACGGGCGGCAAACGCTGTGCTTATCCTTTGCTTCCAAAAAGTCGTGGACGAAAAGTCCTGGGGCGGCTTTTGTCTTTCAGTATTTGCTGAATTTCGAAGGGGGATTGCGTGAACAAGAACGATCTCGTGGCGCATGTTGCCGAAGCGTCCGGTCTGTCCAAGACCGACGCCACGAAGGCCGTCGACGCCGTGTTCGACAGCATCGCCGAATCCTTGAAGAACGGCGATGAAGTCCGTCTTGTCGGCTTCGGCACCTTTGCGGTGGCCGAGCGCCCCGCGACCGAGGGCCGCAACCCGCGTACCGGCGAGAAGATCGACATCCCGGCATCCAAGCAGCCGAAGTTCAAGGCGGGCAAGACCCTCAAGGACGCTCTGAACTGAGCGTGAGGTTCAGCAAGCTTGAAGTTTCCGGCCTGCTCAGGGCATAGTGCGGCCGGCCGGGCAACCACCCGGCCGGCTTGCATTTCAGTGCATGATTTTTCAGGTACGGGCGATTAGCTCAGCGGTAGAGCGTCTCGTTTACACCGAGAATGTCGGGGGTTCGATCCCCTCATCGCCCACCATCATCTCCATTGCTGTCCATGCAGTCAGGCCCCGTTCCGGGGCTTTTTTCATGTCCGCATGGTGTGGGGCGCCGGGCGGGCGCCCCTTTGCCGGTTACTGCTCGCCGCAAGGATTGGGCTGGTCCTTCATGCCGACATACCCCTGCTTGGCGTCATACAGGAATTGGTATTGGCGCAGAAAATGGCGGCCGGTGTTGATGAACGGCGCCTTCTTGGGAGCGGGCGGGGGCGGTTCGGTGCTCGAGGGGATCACCTGTGCCGGCTCGCTCGGTGCGCCGGCCCCGACGATGAAGGCGTCGGTGGCGATCGGATTGCCGGCATTCGGAATCTGGACAGCCACCGACGTGTTGGGCGCCAGTACCCATACCATCTTTGTCGGCTCGCTCAGATCGGCCTGCTGCACGTTGTCGAATTGGATCGCGGGCGGCAGCGTCATGTAGCTCTGCGGGATCCCGGTATCGACCAGGATGTTGGCCGTCGTGCAGACCGGACCGTCGGCATTGCGGTTCACCTCCGGATTAACGGTGATGCAGCCCTGCGGCATCATCCAGTCGCCGGGATATTGCGGGTAGGGGGCCAACTGGGCGAAGCGGAAACCGGACGTGTTGGCGGCGGTCAGGCCGACCTGGATGCCCTGGCGGCCGATGATGTAACCCTTGTTCAGCGTGCCATCGGCGATGGGCTGGCCGTTCACGTTGCGCAGGTTCAGCAGGACATTCTTGTCCGGTGTGCCTTGCGGCTGGAAATCGGCCTCCTGGCCGAAACCGACGCCCATATACAGCACCGGCTTCTCCGGCGCGGGCAGGTTGGGACAAATTTTCTGGTCGGTCTGGTAACTGTCGCAGCGGCCTGATTGCTCCACGCCCAGGATCAAGACCTCGGAGGTCGCGACAGGCTTGTTGCCGCGGTCATAGAGCGTGACCGTCATCGGCACCCAGGTGCCGACCCACAGCACCTTGCTGCTCGACAGGAACTGCGTGCCCGGCTTGGCGCCCGGCGCCGTTTTCAGCGTCTCATAGTTGGGGATGTTGGTGGCGGACATGGCGACGCCGACCGATCCGGTGTCCATCGTCACCGTGTGGATGGTGCTGTCGCCGGCAATGCTGAAATTCAGCTTCGGCGGATCGGTGAAGGACACCGATTGGAAATTCGCGAACGGGATACATTGCGTCACGCTGGCGCCGCCGTAGCTTGGTTGGCTCTGGGCCAGCGCAGGGGCTGTCGCCACCAGGGTCAGCGCGGCTGCGGTGACGGTTCGCGAGGTCGGGCTGGAAAATCTCATGGGAAGCGCTCAGCATTGATTGAGACTGCCTTGAGAGTTACCGACCGAGCAGGCCTCGTCCAGCAACCAATATCGCCAAAATCGCGTAAATCTGTGCTTGTACGCAACCGAAGCCCGGCGGTCGGGCGGTGGTCAGCGCGCGTGCTGATCCAGAAAACTACGGCATTGATCGAAATCGCGCAGGCACGGATCGGGCAGGGCGATGCCCTTGCGTTCTGCCAAGCTGCGGGCGAAGGCAACCATACGCTCGGTCGGTTCGCGACGGCGCCGCGACTCCGGAATGGGCGATGCCTCTGCCGGCGCGCTTTCAGCCACTGCGGCAGCCGGCGGGGCGCTGCTGGCACCCTTGGTCTTGCGGGTGCGCCGCGGCTTCGGCGCCAGCGCTTCCCCCTCGGCGGGAGCTGCAACCTTGCGGGTCCGCCGTCGTGCAGGCTTCGTTGCATCGCCCGACACGGCGGCGCCGCCCCGCGTCGTCGTGCTTCGTCCCGCAGTGCCGCGCCGGGCGAATCGGACCTTGGCGGCGGGCAAGCCGAGATCCAGCGCGGTGCCGCGCTGCCCGACCAACGCGCCGATCAGTCGGTCGGCCTCGCTGGCAATTGCGTCGATCACCCGGCGGAAATCGGCACGGCCGGTCACCACCTCGTCGAGCTTCATTTCCCACAGCGCGGTGGTGCCGGGATCGACCAGGGTGGGGGCGGCGGCGCGCAGAGTTTCGAACAGATGCAGCCCGGCAGGGGTGGGCACCAGCCATTTGCCGTCCGCGCCCAGCAGGTTCTGCTTGCGCAGCCCCTTGATCACCTCGGCGCGGGTGGCCGGGGTGCCGATTCCCTTGGCCTCCTTCAGCCGGTCGCGCAGAGCCGGATCCTCGACGAACCGCCAGGCGTTCTGCATGGCGTCGACCAGCGTGCCCTCGTTGTAGCGCGGCGGCGCCTGTGTGCGCTTGGCCTCCACCTTGGGATCGCTCAGGGTCGCCGACTCGCCGTCGGTCAGCGGCGGCAGGGTCTGCTCGGCCTCCTCCTCCGGTTTGCCGCCGGAGCGGTCGTCGCTCTCGGCGGAGCCGAAGGCGGCCTTCCAGCCCAGCTTCAGCGGGATACGGCCGACTGCGCGGAAGGCGACCGGTTTGCTACCCTCAGCCGATGGCACCGGAACCGGCATGGTCACGCTGGTCTGGCGATACTCGTAATCCGGCATCACCGCGGCGAGGTAGGAGCGGCAGATCAGCGCGAACAGCCGCTTCTCGTCGTCGGTCAACCGGACCAGCCGCGATTCCAGATCGTCCAGCACATTGACGTTGGGGATCACCGCATGGTGCGACACGCCTTCCAACGCCTTGTCGCAGAAATGGCCGGACTTGCCCTTGCGGATTACCGGCCGGGCGATGTCGAGATGGGCGAAGCCGCGCAGCCGGGTCAGCGCCCCGACGATGGCCGGCGCGTCGGCGATCTGGTTCTCCGACAGGTAACGTGCCTCCGCGCGCGGATAGGTGATGAGCTTCTTGCCCTCACCGTCATACAGTTCCTGCGCCACCGCCAGCGTACGGTCGGCGGTCCAGCCCCAGCGCTGGCCGCAAGTCTTCTGCAGCGAGGGCAGGTCATACAGCTTGGGCGGCGCCTGCCGCTTCTCCTCCACCGTGACGGTCAGCGGGCTGCGGTGGTTGTCGGCGGCGCGGGCGATGGCCTCGGCGGCGGCGCGGTCCTTGATGCGGTCCTTCGGCGCCGGGGCGTGGCGCATCAGGAAGCTGCCCTCCGCCACGGTGGCGGTCGCCACGATCTCGAAATAATCCTCGGGCTTGAAGTTGCGGATCTCCAACTCGCGCAGGCACACGATGGCCAGCGTCGGGGTCTTCACCCGGCCGATGCCGATGACGCCGCGGGTGCCGGGGGCCAGCAGGGTCTTGGTCGCCGTGCGGGTCAGCGACAGGTTGTAGATCTGGTCGGCTTGCTGGCGCGCCACCGCCGCCTCATAGAGCGGTCGCATGGAGTCGTTCGGCTTCAGCTGGGCGAAGGCATCGCGCAGGGTCTTCGGGTCCTGAGCTGTGAAAAGCGCGCGCCGCACCTTGCCGCGATAGCCGACATGCTCCAGGATCTCCTGGCCGATCAGCTGGCCCTCGCGGTCGCAGTCGGTGGCGAGGATCACCTCGTCGCAGGCGCGCAATGCGGCGGTGATCGCCTGCAGCTTCGCGGCCTTGTTGCCGCCCTGGTCGGGCCGGGTGGGAAAGAGCCCGTCAGGCTTCAGCAGGGTCGGCGACCAGCGCTTCCAGGCGGGATCGACCTCATCCGGCTCGGCAAGCCGCAGCAGATGGCCCTCGGCCGGCAGGATGCGGCCGTAGCGGTCGCCCAGGGCCGCGCGCAGGTCCTTCGCCTGGCTGGATTTTTCGGTGATGATCAGCGTCGCCATGCGTCGGAGGATACGGGATTGAGGGAAACGGAGCAAGAACATGCGTGGGCTCGGCGCAGCCTTGGCCTTGGCCTTATGGTCGCAGCCGCGCTTGCTCTCGTGGTGTCGGCCGTCGCCTCCGGCGCCCATGCGGAACGGCCGCTGCTTCCCGGCGTCGGGCCCGGGGACCGACGGGCGCCGGTGGATGCGACCGCGGAGCCTTGGAACAGTATCGTCCGGGTGCAGACCAATCTGGCTGGCCGCTGTACCGGGGCGCTGGTTGGCCGGCACACGGTGGTGACCGCCGGCCATTGCCTGTTCAACCCGCGCACGCGGCGCTTCCTGCAGGCGTCCTCCCTGCATGTCCTGTTCGGTTATGACCGGGGGGAGTTCACCCGCCATGTCACGGTGGCGCGCGTCGCGACCGACCCCGCGTATGATCCCGCATCAGCGACTCCCAAGGTCGCCGCCGACTGGGCGGTGCTGACCCTGTCGCAGCCCGCGCCGGAGTCGGCTCCTCCGCTGCCCCTAAGCGCCGGACAGCTGCCGCCGGGAACGCCGGTGATGCTCGGCGGATACAGCCAGGACCGGGCGCAGATCCTGATGGCCGACCACGATTGTCATCTCCTGGGGGAAAGCGCCGGCCTGCTGGCGCACGATTGCGACGCCACGCGCGGAACCAGCGGCGGGCCGCTGCTGGTGCGGACACCCAGGGCGAACGGAGAGGGCTGGTCGGTCGCCGGAGTCGGCGTTGCCGCCGGACCCGGCCCGGCCGTGCGCAATTTTGCGGTTCCGTCCGCGCGTTTCGCCGCACTTTTGGCGAAGGATAGCGCTGCGGGGCAGCCCTGAGCGGCTGAAACGCATTTTTCGCTTCGCGTGCGGCCCCGAATGGCATAGACGTACCCCCGTCTTTTTCGAGCCCCCCGGAACCCGGAGTCTTTCCGCAATGTCGATCCAGCGCTTCCACACCGGACCGCGCATGAGCCAGATGGTCGTCCACAAGGACACGGTCTATCTCGCCGGTCAGGTCGCCGACGAGCCGACGCCCGACGTCGAGCGTCAGACCGCCCAGATCCTGGCCCAGATCGACGCCTTGCTGGCGGAAGCGGGCAGCGACAAGAGCAAGCTGCTGTCGGCCACGATTTATCTGGTCGACATCGCCAGCTTCGGCGCGATGAACAAGGCGTGGGAGGCTTGGGTCGATCCGGCCAATCCGCCGGCCCGCGCCACGGTGGAAGCCAAGCTGGCCGCTCCTGAGTATCTCGTTGAAATTCAGGTCACCGCTGCTAAATAAGGCGGCGGAAACGGGGCGACCCGGCAGCCTCGGTTGGGGTGTGCCGGCGTGGCCCGAACGCTGTGAGGGCCGCGCGCTTCAATATTCCGACAAATTGCTTGTCGGTTTACGGAATGTTAATGACGCCTTAACAGATCGCCCGTAAAACCCCGACCAACCTCTGCCGCCGAAGCGGACGACCCTGACGGTCGCGCTTCGGTTGTCGCGTTACTGCAATGGAACCGCAACATGCCGCGCCAAACGCCACTGTCTGACATTCGGAACATCGGCATCATCGCCCACGTCGACGCGGGCAAGACGACGACCACCGAGCGTATTCTGTACTACACCGGTCGCAAGCACACGATCATCGACGTCCACGAGACGAAGGATCTGAAGACGTCGACCACGACCGACTACATGGAGCAGGAGCAGAAGCGCGGCATCACCATTCAGTCGGCCGCCGTTTCGGCCTTCTGGCGTGAGAAGAAGATCAACGTCATCGACACCCCGGGCCACGTGGACTTCACCATCGAGGTGAACCGCTCGCTCCGCGTGCTCGACGGCGCGGTCGTGGTGTTCGACGGCGTCGCCGGCGTGGAGCCGCAGTCGGAGACCAACTGGCGTCTGGCGGACAACTACAACGTCCCGCGTATCTGCTACGTCAACAAGATGGACCGTTCGGGCGCGAACTTCCAACGTTGCGTCAGCATGATCAAGACCCGCCTGAACGCGCGTCCGGTCTGCATCCAGGTCCCGCTCGGCTCGGAAGACAACTTCCGCGGCATGGTCGATCTGGTCGAGATGAAGGCCTATGTCTGGTTCTCCGACGACAAGGACGCCAAGTGGGAGACCTGGGAGGTCACCGACGATCTCGCCCAGAAGCTGAACCTGTCGGTCAAGGAAGACCTGGACAACATCGCCAGCATCCCGGCCCTGCGCGCCGAGCTCGTCGACACCGCCCTGGAAATGGACGAGGCGGCGATGGAAGCCTACCTGGACTCGGGTGAGGATCCCTCGCCCGACGTTCTGCGCGCCTGCCTGCGCAAGGGCACCATCACCAGCGCCTTCACGCCCGTGCTCTGCGGCTCGTCCTACAAGAACAAGGGCGTCTGCCAGGTTCTGGACGCGGTCGTCGATCTGCTGCCGGCCCCGACCGACGTCGAAGCGATCAAGACGGTGGACGAGGACGGCAACCCGAACGGCGAGCGTCTCAGCTCCGACGACGCGCCCTTCTCGGCGCTGGCCTTCAAGGTGCTGAACGACACCTACGGCTCGATGACCTTCGTCCGCGTCTATTCGGGCGTGCTGACCAAGGGCATGTCGATCCTGAACTCGACCCGCGGCAAGCGCGAGAAGATCGGCCGCATGGTCGAGATGTACGCGAAGGACGCCAACCCGATCGAGGAAGCCCGCGCCGGCGACATCATCGCGCTCGTCTCCCTGCAGGAGACCGAGACCGGTGACACGCTGTGCGATGCCTCCGCGCCGGTCATCCTGGAGCGTATGCGCTTCCCCGACCCCGTCATCAGCGTCTCGGTCGAGCCGAAGACCAAGGGCGAGCAGGAGAAGTTCTCGATCGCTCTGGGCAAGATGGTCCGCGCCGATCCGTCGCTCCGCCTGGAGACCGACCGTGAAACCGGCCAGACCATCCTGCGCGGCATGGGCGAGCTGCATCTGGAAGTGACGCTTGACCGTATGCGCACGGAGTTCGGCGTGGAAGGCAACATGGGCAAGCCCCAGGTCGCCTACCGCGAGACGATCACCAAGCCGGTGGAATACACCTACACCCACAAGAAGCAGACCGGTGGTTCGGGCCAGTTCGCCGAGGTGAAGATCATCTTCGCGCCGCGCGAGCGGGGCGAGGGCTTTGAGTTCCTCGACGAGACCGTCGGCGGCACGGTTCCGCGCGAATATGTCCCGTCGGTCAAGAAGGGTCTGGAGATGCAGAAGGAAGACGGCGTCCTCGCCGGCTATCCGACTGTGGACTTCAGCGCCCGTCTGGTGGACGGCAAGTACCACGACGTCGACTCGAACGCCCTGACGTTCGAAATCGCCGCCAAGGCCTGCTTCCGTGAGGCTCTGCCGAAGGCCGGCCCGATCCTGCTCGAGCCGGTGATGAAGGTCGAGATCGTCACCCCCGACGATTACCTGGGCGATGTCATCGGCGACGTGAACCGTCGTCGCGGCACCGTCCTGGGCCAGCTGGAGCGTGGTTCGAACATTGCCGTCGAGGCCAATGTCCCGCTGAACGAAATGTTCGGCTACATCGGCCAGCTGCGCGGCATGACCTCGGGTCGTGCGTCCTACACGATGGAGTTCAGCCACTACGAGCCGGTGCCGCGCAACGTCACCGACGAAATCGTGGCCGGCCGTAACAAGGCCGCCTGATCGTCCTCCAGACGATCGGGACACACCCGGTAAAGCAGACGGCCGGCGGAGCGATCCGCCGGCCGTTCGCCGTTTCCGACCATTCTTCGGTCTGTACCAATGGTATAGGGGGGCATAGGCCTGCGGCTCTAAAGCCCAAGGGCAGCGCCTCTGACCAATTCTTTAGCGTTTTGCAACCAAAAAATAGTTGGCAGCTCGCCGAATCCGTGCCCAAATTTGGAGCATGATGATTCGACGCTTCTTTTCCTTGACAGTGCTTTTGCTGCTGACCCTCGGGGTGCCGGCTGGCGCGGGGCAGGGAAACATGCGTCTCGACAGTCTTTTCCAGGCCTTGCACAGCGCCACCGACGCCGCCTATGCCGAATCGGTGGAGGAGCATATCTGGGACTTCTGGCTGGAACATCCCGACCCGGTGATGGTGCACGACATGCGCGCCGGAGTGCTCAGCCTGAACGGCGACGACTACGAGTCGGCGCTGCACGCCTTCGACGCGGTGGTCGCCCGCGACCCGTCCTATGCCGAAGGATGGAACAAGCGCGCCGCCGCCCATTACATGCTGGGCGACTATCGCGCCGCCATGCTGGACCTCCGCCATGCCCTGTCGCTCGAACCCCGTCATTTCGGGGCGCTGGTCGAGTTGGGCCTCGTCTATCTGGCGCTGGGCGACGAAATGCCGGCGCTCCGGGCGTTCGATGCGGCGCTGAGGATCAACCCGCATCTCAGCCGCGTTCGAATCCAGGCCGACGCGATCCGTCATCGGATTGCGGGCACCAACCTCTAGGCGGACCGGCTTGCGCCGCAGATTGTCGCGCGCAGAATTTCGCTGAAAATCACTCAATGAGAGTATACCCTTCGGCGGTGCGACCGTAACGAGGCTGCATTGTCGTGGCTGCACGTCAGGAAAGCGGCGTGTCGGTACTGCGGGCTGGAGGCCGGCCGGGGGCGTGATGTTCGACGAAGTGATCCATGTGGTCGGTGAATTGCGGGTGCTGAGCGCACTCGGTCTGCTCGGCCTGTCCTTCATCCTTCCGCTGACGATCTTCATCGGCCGCAGCAATATCAAGAATGTGCGGCAGAAGATCATCGCGGACCTGGAGTCGGTCTTCCGCATCGAAGGGCAGGATCACGACCAGCTGATCCCCTCCTTCGAATTCGCGGCCTATAAGTACCGGGCGCTGCCGCAGGGACCGGACAACACGCAGCCGTCGGAATGGCGCGCCTATTTCTTTCCGGTCCTGGTCTTCATCATGGTGTCCTTCAGCGGCTTTCTAACCTCCAGCGGCATGCTGCTGGGCAAGGACCGGTTGGACCATTTCCAGCCGCTGTTCAGCGGAATGACGCTGTACGGAGTTGACGGGGTCACGCCCATGGAACTGGTGCATTACCAGCTCCAGACCGTGGCGGTGCTGTCCTTCGCCTTCTTCGGCGCCTATGTCTGGTCGATCGACTACCTGATTCGCCGCATTTCCAACTACGATCTGTCCCCGATCTCTTTCCTGCGGGTGACCGGCCACATCATCCTGGCCTGCATCACTGCGGTCACGCTGCATCACGCCTATATGGACGTTGCGAAGATCGCGCCGGAGGGCGCGGTCGGTGACGGCGTGCCGGAATTGCTGGTGGCCTTCCTGACCGGCTTCTTCCCCAAACTCGGCCTGCAAACGCTGCTGAGCCGGGTGCCGCAATTGCAGATCCGTCGGATCGATCCGCGGGCCCAGAGCTTCATCCGCGAATATCCGATCGACATGATTCTCGGCATCGATTCGGCCATCAAATTCCGACTTGCCGAGTTCGAGATCGAGGACGTGCAGAATCTGGCCACGGCAAACCCGATCCTGCTGTTCGTCGAAACGCCCTACGGCATCTACGAGACGATGGACTGGGTGGCGCAGGCGCAGTTGATCCTGGCGCTCGACCTCGACCAGATCGAGGCGCTGCGGGTCATCAATGTTCGTACCATCTTCGACATCGAACGCTTCATGAGCCGGCCGGAGTCGCGACCACGGCTGATGCAGGCGCTGAATTGCCCGAAGACCGACGGCAAGAGCGCGGTGCTGCTGGCCGACCGCGGCATCACGCTGGAGAATCTGGAATCGGTTGTGCAGGCGATCGGCGAGGATCTGCATGTCCAACGTCTGCGCCAGATCTGGCGCAACATCGAATTGAAGCTTAGCCTGGACCTGCCGCAGGTCCTGCGTGACCGTGCGCTGCTGAAAGCCGGTAGGATGCCGCTGCGGCCGGCTGCGGTCGAGGACATGGCGGATGACAACTCCAGTTCCGGCCTTGCACAGGCCGCCACTGGCCCGACGCCGGTGCGGCAGCCGGTTCCGGCCGAATAGCGGCCGGCAATTCACCTTGACAAGTTCCGGAGTTTTTCTATAGTCGCACCCTCTCGCTGCCCTACCAGGGTGGCGGGTAACATTGTGCGTTCCCAGTTACGGCCTTGTGCCGGGCGGGATTTGCTCGGTGTGTAGGCGGCCCGACGGGCTGCCGTTGAGATATCGAGACTGAGGAGAGTAGCGTGGCGCGTATTGCTGGCGTCAACATCCCCGCGCAGAAGCGCGTGGAGATCGGGTTGACCTACATCCATGGCATCGGCCCCTTCAAGGCCAAGGAAATCTGCGCGAAGCTGGAAATCCCGGCCGAGCGTCGCGTGAACGAACTGACGGACGACGAAGTCCTGAAGATCCGCGAGACCATCGACGCCGACTACCGCGTCGAGGGCGATCTTCGTCGTGAAGTCGCCATGAACATCAAGCGTCTGATGGACCTGGGCTGCTACCGTGGCCTGCGTCACCGCAAGGGCCTGCCGGTCCGCGGCCAGCGCACCCACACGAACGCCCGCACCCGCAAGGGTCCGGCCAAGCCGATCGCCGGCAAGAAGAAGTAAGAGGACGAACGCAAAATGGCCAAGCCCTCCGCTGCTTCTCAGCGCCTGCGTCGCCGCGAGCGCAAGAACATCACCGCCGGCGTCGCTCACGTGAACGCCTCGTTCAACAACACGATGATCACCATCACCGACGCGCAGGGCAACACCATTGCCTGGTCGTCGTCGGGCACGATGGGCTTCAAGGGTTCGCGCAAGTCGACGCCCTACGCCGCCCAGGTCGCTGCCGAGGACGCCGGCCGCAAGGCCCAGGAACACGGCATGAAGACCCTGGAAGTCGAAGTGAAGGGTCCGGGTTCGGGGCGTGAGTCCGCCCTGCGCGCCCTGCAGTCGATCGGCTTCCAGATCACGTCGATCCGCGACGTCACGCCGATCCCGCACAACGGCGTTCGCCCGCCGAAGAAGCGTCGCGTCTGATTTAGCATTGTTTCCGCACCCGCGGGGACCAGCCATTCCGGGACAGGGGGCCGCAGCCATCGCGGTCCCCTCAGCATGGGAATGGTTCGGGCCCCGCGGGTTCGTGTTCACCCGATGGCATCTTGAGGTCGATCCGTGCTTCAGAAGAACTGGCAGGAACTGATTAAGCCGAGCAAGCTGGACATCCAGCCCGGTGACGACGCCGACCGTTTCGCGACGGTGGTCGCCGAACCGCTGGAACGCGGCTTCGGTCTGACCCTGGGCAACGCCCTGCGCCGCATCCTGCTCTCCTCGCTGCAGGGTGCCGCCGTCACGTCGATCCACATCGACGGCGTGCTGCACGAGTTCTCGTCCATCCCCGGCGTCCGCGAGGACGTGACCGACATCGTCCTGAACATCAAGACGATGGGTCTGCGCATGGGCGGCGACGGCCCGAAGCGCATGCGCCTGCGCGCCGAAGGCCCGGGCGAGGTCAAGGCCGGCATGATCGAGACCGGTCCCGACATCCAGGTCATGGATCCGGAACTGGTCATCTGCACGCTGGACAACGGCGCGCGGCTGAACATGGAACTGACGGTCGAGACCGGCAAGGGCTACGTCCCGGCCAGCCAGAACCGTCCGGAAGACGCGCCCATCGGCCTGATTCCGATCGACGCCCTGTTCTCCCCGGTCCGCAAGGTGTCCTACAAGGTCGACAATGCCCGCGTCGGGCAGGTCACCGACTATGACCGCCTGTCGATGACGGTGGAGACCAACGGTTCGGTCAAGCCGGACGACGCGGTGGCTCTCGCCGCCCGCATCCTGCAGGACCAGCTGCAGCTGTTCATCAACTTCGAGGAGCCGACGCACGCCGTTTCCGAGGAGAAGCACGAGGAGGTTCCGTTCAACAAGAACCTGCTCCGCAAGGTGGACGAGCTGGAACTGTCGGTCCGTTCGGCCAACTGCCTCAAGAACGACAACATCGTCTACATCGGCGATCTGGTGCAGAAGACGGAGGCGGAAATGCTCCGCACCCCGAACTTCGGCCGCAAGTCGCTGAACGAGATCAAGGAGGTGCTGTCCCAGATGGGCCTGCACCTCGGTATGGAAATCCCGAACTGGCCGCCGGAGAACATCGAAGAGCTGGCCAAGCGTCTGGAAGAGCCGTACTAAGCATCTCGCATGTTTCCGCGCCCTTTCCGCCCTTGGGCGGGGAGGGCGCATTTCCCAGGGCCGAAGCGGCCCGACCCCATGGCCGTACCAGCGTTACGACTGGGCGGCGGGGTTCACGATCGGCTCCCCGAGGGGGGCCATGCCATGAAGGAGGACCGCCATGCGTCACGGCGTTTCGGGACGTAAGTTCAGCAAGACCAGCAGCCACCGCAAGGCCATGTTCTCGAACATGGCGAACGCGGTGATCAAGCACGAGCAGATCACCACCACCCTGCCGAAGGCGAAGGACCTGCGTCCGATCGTCGACAAGCTGATCACGCTCGGCAAGAAGGGTGGCCTGGCCAACCGTCGTCTGGCCTTCGCGCAGCTGCGCGACAACGACACGGTCACCAAGCTGTTCACCGTTCTGGCCGACCGCTACAAGGATCGCCAGGGTGGCTACAGCCGCGTCCTGAAGGCCGGCTTCCGCTATGGCGACGCCGCCGACATGGCGGTGTTCGAGCTGGTCGACCGCGACGTCTCCGCCAAGGGTCAGGATTCGGGCCCGACGCAGGATGCCGTCGAGGCCGAAGCCGAGACCGCCGAGTGATATGACCGGGCATCGCGCCGGTTATCCTGACTGTGCGGCATCGGGCCTCAGGGCCCCGTGTCGTGCAGGACGGAACCGCCGATATCGGTGATATGTTAGACCCTTCCTCCGGGGACACCCCCCGGAGGAAGGGTTTTCTCTTATGTGGCCGGTCGAATGTTGCGTTCCCTTTACACGCGCCTCCAGCGCCTGTCCGCCCGCGACGATGCCGTCTGGTGGATGTCGGCGATCTCCTTCGCCGAAAGCTCCTTCTTCCCATTGCCGCCGGACGTGATGCTGGTGCCGATGTGTCTGGAGAAGCCGAAGCGACTCTGGTTCTACACCAACATCTGCGCCTTCGCGTCGCTTGTGGGCGGTCTGCTGGGCTATGCGCTGGGCTTTTATCTGTTCGAGAGCGTCGGGCGGATGATCATCGACTTCTACAATGCGCAGGAGTCGTTCCATCATTTCCAGGAGATGTTCACCGAGTTCGGCCCCTGGTTCCTGATCCTGAAGGGGGTGACGCCGATCCCCTACAAGCTTCTGACGATCACCGCCGGATTCGCCCATCTGGACCTGACGGTCTTCATCCTCTGTTCGATCGTCGCGCGCTTCTCCCGATTCTACATGATCGCCATCCTGCTGCATTTCTACGGACCGCAGGTTCAGCACATCATCGAGAAGCGGCTGATGCTGGTGGCCACCGTCCTTCTGGTCGTCGTGGTCGGCGGCCTGCTCAGCTTCAAGTTCGTCTGAACGACTCAGTCCGGCATGCCCTGGTCCTGGCGGTCACGCCGGGACGGGGGCAGGGCGTCGCGGTCGGCACGGTCGCGGCGTACGATCATGACGATGGCGACCGCCACGAACAGCCCGCCCAGCAGCGGGATGATCATCTCGGCCATGCCGACATTGGGCAGCGCCAGCGCGCGCGAGGCCAGCATGACGAGGCCGAGGACAAGCAGCGCCAGCAGCAGTCGCAGGGACCGGTTGCGCGGCGGTCTGCCGTCCGATTTCGAAGTCATTTCAGTCATTCCCTTCTTACAGCTGATATCGGCATAGTGGGGGCCGAACGGGGGATGGTCCAGAGGGGTGTGGCATTCCGTCATGCCCATGGCCGTCCTCACAACAAGAAGAATAGGAGCCGTCGTGGCTAAGTTCCGTCCGGTCCGTCTCATCGCCCCGCTCGTGGCCGTGGCCCTTCTCGGCCTGTCGGCCTGCGCCGATCACCCGGCGTCGCGCCCTGCCGCCTCCGGCCCGGCGCCCACCGTCACCGTAGTCCCCGGACCGTCCACTCCGCGCGGCGGCACCGACGACCAGTCGCTGCGGATCGACGGCGGCACCGGTTCCGGCGCCTCCTGTCAGGCCCAGTGCGAGCGGAGCCACAATGTGTGCATGGACTCGGTCGCGGCGCGCAACCAGGGCGGCATCGATCGCGCCGACTCGACCCCGTTCAGCCCGACCGACAACTGCAGCTATCAGCTGAAGCAGTGCTACCAGCGCTGCGGCGCGGCGCGCTGAGACACCCATCATGGCAAAACGCGGCGAGTCGGGCGGGGATGCCGGGCTGTTCGAGTCGGCGGCTCCCCGCCCGCTCGCCGACCGGCTGCGCCCGCGCACGCTGGACGAGGTGGTCGGGCAGGACCATCTGCTGAAGCCTGAGGGGCCGCTGGGCCGCATGGTCGCGGCGCGGCGGCTGGCCTCCATGATCCTGTGGGGGCCGCCCGGCTGCGGCAAGACCACCATCGCCCGCTTGCTTGCCCACAGCACCGACCTGCATTTCGAACCGCTGTCGGCGGTCTTCTCCGGCGTAGCCGATCTGCGCAAGGTGTTCGATGCCGCGCGGGCCCGGCGGGTGGCGGGGCAGGGCACTCTGCTGTTCATCGACGAGATCCATCGCTTCAACCGCTCCCAGCAGGACGGTTTCCTGCCTTTCGTCGAGGACGGCACCGTCACGCTGGTCGGCGCCACCACCGAGAATCCATCCTTCGAACTCAACGCCGCCTTGCTGTCACGGGCGCAGGTCTTCGTGCTGAACCGCCTGGACGATGCGGCGCTGGAAAAGCTGCTGTCGCGGGCGGAGGCCGAGATGGGCCGGCCGCTGCCGCTGGACGCCGATGCGCGCGCCGCGGTGAAGGCGATGGCCGACGGTGACGGCCGCTTCTGCCTGAACCTGTGCGAGGAGCTGTTCGCGCTGCCGGGTGACACGGTGCTGGACACCAACGCGCTCGCCGCCACCATCCAGCGTCGCGCTCCGCTCTACGACAAGGCGCAGGAGGGGCATTACAACCTCATCAGCGCCCTGCACAAGTCGCTGCGCGGGTCGGACACCGACGCGGCGCTCTACTGGTACAGCCGCATGCTGGATGGTGGCGAGGACCCGCGTTACATCGCGCGGCGCCTGACCCGCTTCGCCGTTGAGGATGTCGGGCTGGCCGATCCCAACGCCCTGACCCAGGCAATCGCCGCCTGGGAAGCCTATGAGCGGCTGGGCAGCCCGGAGGGTGAACTGGCCCTGGCGCAGCTGGTGATCTATCTGGGGACGGCGCCGAAATCGAATGCCGGCTATACTGCCTACAAGTCGGCGGTGCGCGCGGCGAAGGAAACCGGTTCGCTGATGCCGCCCAAGCATATCCTGAACGCGCCGACCAAGCTGATGAAGACCATCGGCTACGGCAAGGGATACGAGTACGACCACGACACGGCGGAGGGCTTCTCCGGCCAGAACTACTTCCCCGAAGGGATGGCGCGGCGCGAGTTCTACCAGCCGGTGGAGCGGGGGTTCGAACGCGACCTGCGCAAGCGGCTGGACTATTGGGCGCGGCTGCGCGAGCGGCGGGGGGACGAGTAGGAGGTGGACGTCATACTGGCGCCGGAAAGTCGGCGCCAAACGACCTCCGTTGAACCGTGCCTTTTACGCCGCCATCCCATCGGCCGGTGCCGAGGCGATCAGGCGATAGTGGCTGGTGTCGGCGAGGACCGAGCAGCTGAGGGTCTTCGACACCCCCTCGTCTTCGGTGCTGACGACGCGGGCGTGCGGGATGCCCAGCAGGTTGACCGTTGCCGTCACCCGCCAACCGCGGCCGCCGGCGCTGCCGACCGGTTGGAAAACCTGCCCGATCTGGACATGCTTCTTGCTCATGACGGATAAACCCTCGGACGGCCGGTTGCCCATGGGCAAAATCCGGCCTGTTGCGCAAAACCCCAACCCGCAGTTAAGCGCAGCGGCGAGTCGCGATCAACAGGGAAACCATCGGATGTCCCCTGGATCGGCAAACCCGATGTGAATTGTCACGGGCGCGTTGCGCCGCCGTCAACATCCCGACTTCGGCAGTGCCTCGATCTTGTCCAGCACCGCGTTGACGGTGAAATCGCCATAGTCGATCTGCATGGACTCGGCGATGCCGTTTTCCAGCAAATGCAGGCTCATCTCATACTCCGGCTGGGCCGAATCGCTCTGCGTCGGGAAGAAGGCCATGCGGACCGGCCAGGCCTTGCCCACCTTCAGCAGCGGATCCTTGCCGGCATCCGTCGGCGCGCCTGGCTTGCCGACGACGGTCGACACCTCGGTCGGTCCTTCCGCGTCGGACCCGTCGAAGATGGTGCGGGTGAAGAAGGGGTCCTTCCGTTCGGCATGGTCCAGGATCGCCAGCGTGTGGGCGGTCGGGAACATGGTGCCGGCCGGCAGCTCCATCTCCTGCGGTTCGGGCTTGGTGAACTGGGCGGTGCCGGCGCCGTCGCGGTTCAGGTTCGCCTCGCCGCGCACCTCCTCGTCCACCTCGCCGTTGACCAGCTTGCGGACGTTGAAGCGGTAGCGCAGGCCGTCCTTCGATTCCCAGGTCGTGTAGTTGGTGTTCATCGCCATGTCGTCGCCTTCGCTGTAGACGAAGCGCAGCTGGAAGCGCTGCTCCGTCGTCCAGCCGTCGCAGGCGTCGGCCCATTCGAACATCATGCGGCCGCGAACGTCGCTGACCTTCGAGCCGTTGCGGGCCGAGGCCAGCGACATGGTGTAGATCGCCCGGTGCGGCTGGATCCTGGCCGCCACCGCCGCCATGGAGGTCGCGGCCGGCTGAGCCAGGACGGGGGAGGCCGCGAGGAGCGCACCGGTGGAAACGGCGGCCGCGAGGACCGCGCCGACGGTTGCCGGAAAGGCGGAAAGACGGTCGAGCAAGACGGGATCCACAGGTGATTGACGGCTCTTGGTGAAGTATGGGTGTTTTTTCCGCGGTCCGAAAGGCCCGCCACCCGAATGTCTTATCAATGGAAGGGAACCGCCGGAATGACAAGCCCTGCCGAGTTGCCGTTTGCGGCGCAGTCGGACAGTCCCGCCTCCCACCCCTCTGCCCAGCCCTCTGCCCGCCCGGTGCTGCTGCTGACCCGCCGCCTTCCCGAAGCGGTGGAGGCGCGGGCCTCGCGCGATTACCGGGCCGTGCTCAATCCGGAAGACCGCGCCTTCAGCGGGGCGGAGATCGCCGCCCGTGCGGCGGAGGTTGGGGCCGACGCCGTGCTCTGCTGTGCCGGTGATCGGCTGGACGCCGCCGCCATCGCGGCCTTGCCGCAGCGGTTGCGGGTGCTGGCGACCTTTTCCGTCGGCACCGACCACATCGACCTGGAGGCGGCGCGCGCCCGCGGCCTGACCGTCACCAACACGCCGGACGTTCTTACCGACGCCACCGCCGACATCGCGCTGCTTCTTCTGCTGGGTGCCGCGCGCCGCGCCTCGGAGGGCGAGCGGATGATCCGTGCCAATGCCTGGACCGGATGGACACCGACCCAGCTGATGGGCACCCATGTCGGCGGCAAGCGGCTGGGCATCGTCGGCATGGGCCGCATCGGACAGGCGGTGGCGGCCCGCGCCCGCGCCTTCGGCATGACCATCCATTACAGCAACCGCCGGCGCCTGACCCCGGACCTCGAACTGGGCGCCACCTATCATACCGATCCGGAGGCGATGCTGCCGGTGTGCGATGTCCTGTCGCTTCACTTCCCCGCCACGGCGGAAACCCGACATTGGCTGAACGCCGAACGGATCGGGCGGCTGCCGCCGGGGGCCATCCTCATCAACACGGCGCGCGGCAGCGTGGTCGACGATGAGGCGGTGATCGCCGCGCTGAAGGCCGGGCGGTTGGCGTCCGCCGGGCTCGACGTGTTCGAGAACGAGCCGAACCTGCATCCCGGCTACCGCGATCTGCCCAACGCGTTCCTGCTGCCGCATCTGGGCAGCGCCACGGTGGAAACGCGGAATGCCATGGGATTCAAGGCGCTGGACAACATCGATGCGGTGATGGCCGGCCGGCCGGCGCCGGATCGGGTGGTGTGACGGGTGGGTGGAGCCTTTTACCGGGCCGGCGTTTCGGCCGCCCCTTACCGGCAGGGATTTCCTGCCCCGAACGGTTGGGGTGGGCAGAAGATGCCGGTCCGGTAGGAAAGAGGCTCCATCCCCTACCGATGATCCGACGGCGCAATCCGCCGGAAATGCATAAAATGCTTGGTATCTGCGGGGTGCGGCGGGTTGGCACAGGGGTTGCTTGGGTAGAGGCGAAGTGTTCCGACCTTCATCAGAGGAGCCGACCCCATGAATGCCATCGTCGCCGCCCTGGACCTGAAGCACCACACCTCCGACCGTTTCGACGTGCCGGCCGGATGGTCGCCGGTCGCGTTGGCTTCGCGTGTCGGGCTTCTGCGGGGGACTGAGCGCCAGACGCTGGACGAGACGATCGCGCTGCTCGCCGAAGCCAAGGAGACGATCGCCGAGTTGCATGAGCGCATCGCCTACCTGGAAAGCCTGACGATGACGGACGAACTGACCGGCCTGTTGAACCGGCGCGGCTTCTACAGCCACTTCCGGCGCGAGTTGGCCTCGGCCCGCCGCAACGGGTCCGCCGGCGGCCTGCTGGTCATGATCGACCTGGACGGTTTCAAGGCCATCAACGACACCCACGGCCATATCGCCGGCGACGCCTATCTGCGGCAGGTGGCGCGGATGATCGTCGGCAATGTCCGGCAGGAGGACGTGGTCGCCCGGCTGGGCGGTGACGAGTTCGCCGTGCTGCTGACCAACACCGACACCGCCAGCGGCCTCGCCCGCGCCCGCCAGCTGGCCGCCATCGCCGACGCCACCCATGTCGAATGGGGTGGGCAGTCGCTGCCGGTCCGTTTCTCCGTCGGCACCCAGCCCTATGGCGCCGACGACAGCGAGGACGAGGTGATGCGCCGCGCCGACGCCATGATGTACGGCGCCAAGGGGGCCCGCCGCCGCGATGCAAAGCGCAAGACCAGGCGGGCGGCCTGAGCCGTCACGCAGCTCCATTTCAGTATATTGCCGTTGTCGATAACCGATCGCCGCCCGCGTCCGCCGCGGGCGGTTTTCGTTTGAATGCAGGGTGGTCCGCGGTCATCAGGGCTGCCATCCAGCGGTCCGGTAACGACTATTTAACCGTCGCGACCTAATCAGAAAGGGGCTATACCGGTCTTGCGACCCCGCAACTGCGGTACGCAATCCGGTAATGGACGGCGTGAACGCGGGGGTCACACCCAGGGAGGATGCATGTCAGCGGAGCCTTGCGGTCCATTGGTGACCGGTGGTGGGCCGACGAAGACCGTCCTCATCGTCGAGGACAACGAGCTGAACATGAAGCTCTTTCATGACCTGCTCGAAGCGCACGGCTATGGCACGCTGCAGACCCGCGAAGGCATGGAGGCGATGCGGCTGGCCCGTCAGCACCGCCCCGACCTGATCCTGATGGACATCCAGTTGCCGGAGGTTTCCGGGCTGGAGGTGACCCGCTGGATCAAGGACGATCCGGATCTGAGGAGCATTCCGGTCGTGGCCGTCACCGCCTTCGCCATGAAAGGTGACGAAGAGAAAATCCGTCAGGGCGGTTGCGAGGATTATGTCGCGAAGCCCATTTCGGTTGTGAAGTTCCTCGAAACAGTCAAAAAGTTTCTCGGCTAAGTCTGTTTTCTCTGTAGCAATTCTGCAGGAATTTCCTTCCGATGTCCGCGCGTGTCCTTGTCGTCGACGATGTACTGCCGAATGTGAAGCTGCTCGCGGCGAAGCTGACGCGCGAGTACTTCAATGTTCTGACGGCCTTCAACGGACCCGACGCGCTTGAGATGGTGCGGAAGGAATCGCCGGACATCGTCCTGCTGGACGTCATGATGCCGGGCATGGACGGGTTCGAGGTGTGCGAGAAGATCCGTTCCGATCCCGCCACCATGCACATTCCCGTGGTGATGGTCACGGCGCTGTCGGACATCGCCGACCGCGTCCGCGGCCTGGAGGCCGGGGCCGATGATTTCCTGACCAAGCCGGTGAACGACATCGCGCTGTTCGCGCGCGTCCGCTCGCTGGTTCGGCTGAAGATGATGATGGACGAGTGGCGCCTGCGCGAAAGCACGTCCGGCCAGTTCGGCGTCATCGAGCGCAGCGGTACCATGCTGAGCGAATCCTTCGAGCGCGCCAATGTGCTGGTGCTGGAGGACTCCGCCCTCGACCTGGAAAAGGTGACGGAGACGCTTCAGCGCGACCACAACATGGTGTTCTCCGCCGACACCGGCGCCAAGGCGCTGGAACGCGCGCTGGGCACGCCGCTCGATCTGGTGGTGGTCAGTCTGACCCTGCTGAACGAGGACGGTCTGCGCCTCTGCTCGCAGTTGCGCTCGCATGAGCGCACGCGGCAGGTGCCGATCCTGCTGATGGTGGACGAAGGCGACCTGGGGCAGGTGGCGAAGGGGCTGGAACTCGGCGCCAACGATTACGTCGTCAAGCCGGTCGACCGGAACGAGTTGCTGGCCCGCGCCCGCACCCAGATCCGGCGCAAGCGCTATCAGGAACGGCTGCGCTCCAATTACGAGCAGAGCCTGTCGATGGCGCTGACCGACAGCCTGACCGGCGTCTTCAACCGCCGTTACGTCAACGCCCATCTGCCGCGGCTGCTGGAACGCGCCATCGACAGCCACAAGCCGGTGTCGGTGCTGATGTTCGACATCGACCATTTCAAGGTGGTCAACGACACCTATGGCCACGCCATCGGTGACGAGGTTCTTCGTGAGGTGTCGGCCCGCGCCAGCCGCAACCTGCGCACCTTCGACCTCGTCGCCCGGCTGGGTGGCGAGGAGTTTATCGTCATCCTGCCCGATACCGACGGGGAAGCCGCGCTGATCGTCGCCGAACGCCTGCGTTCGCGCATCGCCGACATGCCCTTCGCCGTATCGACCGGCCACGGCGAGATCAACGTGACGGTGTCCGTCGGCATCTCGATCGGCGGACGGCTGGGCGATACCGCCGAAGGGCTGGTCCGCCGGGCCGACGAGGCGCTGTACGAAGCCAAGCGGTCGGGCCGCAACTGCGTCATCGCCGACGCCCGCGCCGACCAGATGGAGGGGTAGGGGCGGGGCTTTCGACTCGTCCTCTTGCCGATCCTGCTGCGCCGCACCATGTGGCAAAGCCGTTCGTTTCCACCGGCATCCATGGGGGACCGATGCTCGCCACCGCCAGCGGCGCCATCACCCATCTGGGCAGCAGCAGCCTTCTCGTCCCGCTTTCCGCCCTCTATGCGACAGCGCTGTGGCGGCACCATTCGGCGCCGCTGGCGCTGCGCTGGCTGCTTGCCCTGTCGCTGTGCCTTGGCGCCATGGTGGTGCTGAAGCTGGTGGGGCATGGCTGCGGCCTGCCCGATTTTCCGCTGTTCCCGTCGCTGTTCGCCGGCGACCGTTTCGTCAGCCCCAGCGGTCATGCCGCCTTCTCCGCCGTCTTCTACGGGTCGGTGTCGGCGCTGGCGGCGCGCAGTGCCCGATCGCGCTGGCTCCGCATCGTGCTGCCGCTGGCGGCGGTGGCGCTGGTGCTGGCCATCGGCGCCTCGCGTATCGCAGTCTCCGCCCATTCGGGGGCCGAGGTGGTGGCCGGGCTGATGATCGGCGGGCTGTCGGCCCTGCTGTTCCTGTGGAGCAGCCGCAAGGACGCCGTCCCGCGCCTGCGTCCCTCCCCCTGGCTGGCGGGGGCGATGGCGCTGGGGCTGGCTCTGCTGGTCCACGCCGGCGATCCGTCCTTCGTCGAGGGAACCATCCGCTGGGCCGCCCATCAGTTGGGCAGCGAGGGCGGCCTGTGCGAACTGGCCAGCCGGGTATTCCCCGGCAATCGCGGGTAAATCACCAACCGGGGTGAAGCCGCTGTCGTCCTGTGCTATGACGGACGGCCGCGCCCGGTTCCGCCGTTGCGGCACCGTTCGCGTCAATGCTTGAGCCTAAGGCTTGCGCCACGCCGCGCAAGATCCTATACCGACGCCCCGTTTCCGTTCCGTTCCGCCCCATTCCATCAGCTTTCGCCTGGTCACCTCGCACCGCATGTCGCTTTTCGATGCCCTGCCGCGTGGCCCTTCGTCGGGTGGCGCCGCCGTCCCCTTCGGTCAGGAGGACCTGACGCGCGTCTTCGATGCCAAGACGCTGCAGCGCGGCCGCACGCTGATGATGACCGGTGCGGTGACGCTGGGTCCTCCCGGCGGCGACCGGATCGAGGCGGAGGTCAGCGATCTCGGCCGCCGCCTGTCGGTGACGGTGACGCCGGTGCAGGGCAAGCGCAGCATCGTGCTCGACCGCAGCTGTTCCTGTGGCCGCAACGCCTGCGCCCATATGGCGGCGGCGGCGATGCTGGCGCTGGAAAGCCGGCCGGAATGGCGCCGCGCCTCGCTGTTCGACGTGGCGGACGTGAAGGCTCCGCTGGTTCCGCCTCCTCCGCCGCCGCCTGTACCCGTCGCGCCCACCCCGGCCGCAGCGGCCCCCTCGGCACCGCCCGCTCCCAAGGCTCCGCTCACCCTGGTCCGCCCGCCGGTCCCGCCGCCGATCCGTAGCGTGGCGCCCCAGCCCCCACCGCCTCCACCCCCGGCACCCAAGCCGGAGCCGGTGCGCAGCCTGCGCTGGACGCTGGAGCCGGGGCAGGGCGACGTCGCCTGCTACATCCTGGTGGAATTCGTGGCGGAGGGATCGGCCGACGCCAGCCCCGCCAGCCCGCGCGACGTGCTGGCCAAGGCGCCGCGCTCCGTCGACGGCGATGCCGACCGTGCCATCGCCCGGCTGCTCGGCGGCGGCGGCACCGAACGCACCCCCGTTGCCAAGAGCCGGGGAGAGGCGGTGGACCGCCTGCTGCGTCGCCTGCTCTCCACCGGCCGCCTGCGCTGGCGCGACGGCACCCCGCTGGCCGAGGGGCCGGGCCGCACCGTCCGCGCCTTCCGCGACCCCGCCACCCGCAAGCTGCGCCCGACCGGCCTGCCCGAACGCAGCGTGCTGGTGAAGGGTCAGTCCTATTGGTGCGTGGACAGTGCCTCAGGCACTGTTTTCCCGGTCGACCTCCAGGTGGTGGAGGTGCCGAAGGCCAAGCCGGTACCGGCCGCTCCGCCACCGCCGCCGGTTCCGTCCAAATCTCCCCCATCCAAATCTCCCCCGTCCAAATCGACGCCGTCCCGCCTGTTCGGTCCGTCGCGCGGTGGTGTGGCGTCGATGCCGCGCATCACCCCGCCGCCGCCCTCCATCGCGACATCCAGCTTCCGCGACAACGCCATCCCCGGCGTGCGCAGCGGGGCGGCCGATGCGGCGGCCATCGTCGAGCGCTCCCCCCGAATCATCGCGCGCCTCGGCCGCGTGGTGACGCCGGCCGACGGGCTGGTCGACGTGCTGCGCCTCTCCTTCGACTATGGCGAGCCCGGCCGCGCCGTGGAGATCGAGCCCGACGACCAGCGCCAGTTCGCCCGCTATGAGGACGACTTCGGCGATGTCACCTTCGTCCGACGCGACAAGGCCGACGAGCAGGCGGCGCTGGACCGGCTGTCCGGCCTCGGCTTCGCCCAGGCGCGGATCGAACCGCCGAAGGGCGCGCTGAACGCCCGCGGCTCCCGCGTCCACTGGCTGACCGGCCGCGACGTCGAGGAGCGCTGGCAGCATTTCCTGACCAACGAGGTCCCCGCCCTGACCAAGGCCGGCTGGATTATGGAGGTCGGCGCCGATTTCGGCACCAAGGTCATCGAACCGGGGGCGGAGGTCGAGGTTGCCGTCCGCGATGCCGGCGACGGCTGGTTCGACCTTGATGTCGGCGTGGAGATCGACGGCGAGCGCCAGCCGCTGCTGCCGATCCTCGCCCGGCTGGTGGAAAAGGGCGGCCTGTCGACCACCCGTGTCATCGACGGCCGCGCCCACATCGTGCTGGACGACGGCAATGTCCTGGCCCTGCCGGCCGAGCGGATCGAGCGGCTGCTCAGCGTTCTCGAAGCGATGCTGGACAGCGGGCGCAGCAGCGGCGACCGGCTGAAGGTGCCGCTGGCCGAGGCCGACTCGCTGCTGGACATCGACGATTTGATCGCCCGGCGCGGCGACGAGACGGCGCAGATCGACGGCTATCTCCAGCGCCTGCGCGCCGACGAGATGCCGGGCGACATGACCCCGCCGCCAGGCTTCCGGGGTGAACTGCGCGATTACCAGCGCGGCGGTCTGGCCTGGATGCAGAGCCTGCGCGCCAACAACGTCGCCGGAATCCTGGCCGATGACATGGGGCTGGGCAAGACCGCCCAGACGTTGGCCCACATCGCCATGGAGGAACATGAGGGCCGGCTGACCGAGCCCTGCCTCGTCGTGGTGCCGACCAGCCTCGTGCCCAACTGGGTCGCGGAGTCGGAGCGCTTCACCCCGCATCTGCGGGTGGTGGTGCTGCATGGCGTCGACCGCCATGGCAAGCTGTCGGAGATCGACCGCGCCCACATCGTCGTCACCACCTATGGCGTGGTGGCGCGCGACGTCGATCTGCTGAAACGCCTGACCTGGCACATGATCGTGCTGGACGAGGCGCAGGCGATCAAGAACCCCGACGGCAAGGCGACCCGCGCGGTGGCGGCGCTGCCGGCGCGGCACCGGCTCTGCCTGTCCGGCACGCCGGTGGAGAACAATCTGGGCGAGCTGTGGAGCCAGTTCGCCTTCCTGATGCCGGGCCTGCTGGGCGACCGCAAGGATTTCGGCAAGCGTTACCGCGTGCCGATCGAGAAGCGCGGCGACAACACCCGCGCCAACCTGCTGATGCGCCGCATCCGCCCCTTCCTGCTCCGCCGCACCAAGGAGGCGGTGGCCAAGGAGCTGCCGCCAAAGACCGAGGTGGTGGTGCGCATCGACCTGGAACGCGACCAGCGCGACCTTTACGAGACCATCCGCCTGTCGGTGAACGAGACGGTGCGCGCGGCGTTGGCCGCCAGCGGCAAGGGGCTGGGCCAGAACGCCATCGCGGTGATCGACGCGCTGTTGAAGCTGCGGCAGGTCTGCTGCGACCCGCGCCTGCTGAAATCCATCGCAGCGCTGGGCGGCAAGGCGCGGCCGAGCGCCAAGCTGCACGCCCTGACCGAAATGGTGAAGGAGATGGTGCCGGAAGGCCGGCGCATCCTGATCTTCTCGCAGTTCACCACCATGCTCGACCTCATCAAGCTGGAATTGGAGAAGGCGCACATCCCCTATGTCGAGCTGACCGGCCGTACGCTGGACCGCGCCGAGCCGGTGAACCGCTTCCAGAACCGCGAGGTTCCGGTCTTCCTCATCAGCCTGAAGGCCGGCGGACGCGGCCTGAACCTGACCGCGGCCGACACGGTGATCCATTACGATCCCTGGTGGAACCCGGCCGCCGAGGATCAGGCGACCGACCGCGCCTATCGCATCGGCCAGGACAAGCCGGTCTTCGTCTACAAGCTGATCGCCGCCAACACGGTGGAGGAACGCATCCTCGACCTCCAGCGCCGCAAGGGCAGCCTGTCCGCCGCCACCATCGAGGGCAAGGGGCTGGTCAGTGCTCTCGACGGCGGCGATATCGACTATCTGCTCGGTGACGGCGAGGAAGACGGGGAGGAATAGGCCCCCGCCTCAGTTCGCCCGCTTCGCCGCCAGCAGGCTGGCGACGGCAGCGCCGTTCTTGCCGGCGCGCTCGCCGATGGCGGTCAGGGTCTCGCCCGGCGCGGCGTCGATGTTGGCGGTCTTCAGCACTTCCATCGCCTTGTCGGGCGTGAGGCCCAGCGCCGGCGCCGCTGCTTCCAGCGTCGCGCCCGACAGCGCGCCGAACACCGCCCCCGGATTGACGCTGCCGCCGCCGGTGGTGCCGGTCATGCCGGTGAAGACCACCGACACGACGATGCTGGCGATGAAGGCGGCTTGCGCGGCGTACCGCTTCAGATAGCCCAGGAAAGCCCGCCAGTTCTTCACCAGATGCCAGAGCGCGATGGCGGAGAACGCCATGCTCAGCCATTCGTGGGAAAAGCGCACCAGCCCGGTGTTCCAGTGCAGCAGCAGCATCACGCCGGTCACCGTGGACACGACGAAGGTGACGATGGTGACGGGGGTGACCACGTCGCGGGTCATG
The DNA here is from genome assembly GCF_003116065.1 of Azospirillum sp. TSO5. NCBI lineage: Bacteria > Pseudomonadati > Pseudomonadota > Alphaproteobacteria > Rhodospirillales > Azospirillaceae > Azospirillum > Azospirillum sp. TSO5. The sequence continues at coordinate 57,136 of NZ_LGQY01000006.1, forward strand.
GTCTTGGAGATGGTCATGGCAGTCGCCCTTGATCCGGTGTCGTTTCTTGTTGGCGGCCATGATCGCTCGCGACTGTAACTGGACAATATCCGGCGGGGTGTGGCTGTGTAACAGTGTGTAACGTGCCGGCCGGCGTGCTATCGGCCGCTCCGCCCGCAATCCTGTCCAAGACGACCGTCACGCCCTCCTGTTAGACTGCGGCATGGACCAGCAATCGGCACTAAACCGGACACCGGCCGGCGGAGGCGATTTCGCCCGTTTGTGGCGGGAAGCGCGCTTCGACGGCATGGAATGCCTGAACGCCCGCTTCCAGCGCCACAGCTATGCCCCGCACACGCACGAGACCTATGTGGTCGGCGTCATCACCGCCGGGACGGAGTTGTACCGCTGCCGCGGCACCGAGCGGGTGGCGCGGGCCGGACAGGTCGTGGTTCTGGATCCGGAGGTTCTGCATGACGGCCGCCCGGCGGCGGACGGCTATGCCTACCGCATGTTCTACCCCTCGGTGGCGCTGTTCGAACAAGCGATGACGGATGCGCTGGGCCGGCCCGTCGCCCCGCATTTCGCCGCGATGGAACTGGACGACCCGGAGTTGTTCCAGGCCCTGCGCGGCCTGCACCATGGGCTGGAGGGGCCGTACCGCGAGCCGCTGCGCACCGACACCGACGCGCTGCGCGCCTTCACTGCGCTGGCCCTGCGCCACGGCGACCTGACCGCCCGTCCGCGCGATGCCGGGCAGGAGCCGGCGGCGGTCCGCCGCGCGCGGGAGTATCTGGACGCCCATCTCGACAGCCCGGTGGAACTGGCCGATCTGGCCGAGGCGGCGGGGCTCAGCCGATTCCATCTGCTGCGCGTCTTCCGCGCGGCGGTGGGCACCACACCGCACGGCTATTTGACCGACCGCCGCGTCGCCCAGGCCAAGCGGCTGCTCGCCGGTCCGTTGCCGCTTGCCGACGTGGCGCTGGCCTGCGGTTTCTGCGATCAGGCGCATTTCAACCGGGTGTTCAAGGGGCGGGTCGGCGTCTCCCCCGGCCAATACCGGCGCGGCAGCAATCCCGTCCAAGACGCGCCCGCCGTCGCCGCCTAGTTTCGCAGCCATGAGCAAGCACATGAGCATGGGTAGCTACCCCATACCGGCATCCCCGCGGCAGGAGTTCGCGGCGGGCGTCGTCCATTGCCTGCCCATCGTGGCCGGCGCGGTTCCTTTCGGCTTCCTGCTGGGCAGTCTCGCCGCCAAGGCCGGGCTGTCGGCGCTGGACATGGGGCTGATGAGCGCGCTGGTCTTCGCCGGCAGTTCCCAGTTCGTTGCGGTCGAACTGCTGGACAAGGGCAGTGCAGGGTTGGCCGTCGTCGGCGCCATCCTGCTGGTAAACCTGCGTCACCTGCTGATGGGCACGACGCTGGAGCCGCGCTTTCGCGGCGTTCCGCGCGCACGGGCCGGGCTGGCGCTGTTTTTCATGACCGACGAGCAATGGGCGTTGGCTTTGCGCCGCGGGCCGGAGCTGACGCTGGCCTATTGGTACGGCGTGGCGGCGACGCTCTATCTGGCGTGGCTGACCAGCACGGTGGCGGGGACGCTGGCCGGGACGCTGATTGCCGACCCCGCCGCCTGGGGGCTGGATTTTACCTTCATCGCCGTCTTCCTCTGTCTGCTGGCCGGGTTCTGGCGTGGAGTCGGTTCGCTGCCGCCCTGGCTGGCGAGCGCTGCCGCCGCGCTGGCCGTCCATGCGCTGTCTTCCGGAGGGACATGGCACATCCTGGCCGGCGCGCTGGCCGGCGGAGCGGTTGCCGCAATGCAAGCGAAGGGGCCGGGACTGGGGCAGGGGAGGGCGCGCGATGCTTGAGTCGCTGCACCTGGACTGGAACGTCTTCGCCATCGTTCTGGGCGGGGCGCTGGTCACCTGGATGACGCGGATCGGTGGGCCGTGGCTGATCGCGCGGATCCGGCCAGGCCGGGCGGCGAGTGCCGCGCTGGAAGCCACGCCGGGAGCCGTCTTGGTCGCCCTGGTGGCACCCGCCGCCCTGTCGCGTCCGTCCGACGCGTTGGCCGCCGCCTTCGTCTGCCTGATCGCCCGGCGCGTGCCGATGGTGGTCGCCGTGATGGCTGGCGTGGTCGCGGTCGTGCTGCTGCGCCGACTGCTGTAATCATTGTTGCAAACTGCCGTCTGGTGAAGCGGGCGGGGGATGCCTATAAGTCGGGAATGACCGACCCGATCTCCGCCCCCTCCGCGCCCGCATCCACCCCGGCTGGCTTCGACCCGCACGCCCTGCCGCCGCTGCGCGACGTGATCGCGCGCTTTGGGTTGGAGGCGCGCAAGTCGCTGGGGCAGAACTTCCTGCTCGACCTGAACCTGACAGGGCGGATCGCGCGCTCGGCCAATCTGCCGGCCGGCACCACCGCCATCGAGGTCGGTCCCGGTCCCGGCGGCCTGACCCGCGCGCTGCTGGCGACCAATGCGGTGAAGGTCATCGCCATCGAACGCGACCGCCGCTTCATCGAGGCGCTGCAGGACGTCATCGAGGCATCGCAGGGCCGCCTGAGCATCGTCGAGGCCGACGCCCTCACGGTGGACCCGGAAGACCTCGCCCCCGCGCCGCGCGCCATCGTCGCCAACCTGCCCTACAATATCGCGACCCCGCTTCTGCTCGGCTGGCTGGCGCGGATCGAGGCCTATGTCAGCCTGACGCTGATGTTCCAGAAGGAGGTCGCCGACCGGCTGGTGGCGAAGCCGGGCAGCAAGGCCTATGGCCGGCTGTCTGTCATCACCCAGTGGCGCTCCGACGCCCGCGTGCTGTTCAACCTGCCACCGCGCGCCTTCACCCCGCCGCCGAAGGTCGAATCGACGGTCGTTCACCTGACTCCGCGCATGAACCCCGAGCCAGCCGACTGGCGCGCGCTGGAACAGGTCACCGCCGCCGCCTTCGGCCAGCGCCGCAAGATGCTGCGCCAGAGCCTGAAGTCGCTCGGCAATGCCGAAGCCCTGCTGGAGGAGACCGGCATCGCCCCGACCGCCCGCGCCGAGGAGATCGACGTCGCCGGCTTCGCCGCGCTGGCCCGCGCCTTCCGCGCCCGCCATCCGCTGGAGCCGCCACCGGAGGCGTCGACATGATCCGGGTCAACCCCCGCATCAGCCTGGACGAGAGCGAATTGCAGGAGGAGTTCATCCGCGCCTCCGGCCCCGGCGGCCAGCATGTCAACAAGACGGAGACCGCGGTTCAACTGCGCTTCGACGTGCGCCGTTCGCCGAACCTGCCCGACCCGGTGCGCTACCGGCTGGAGCGGCTTGCCGGTTCGCGCTTGACCCAGGACGGGGTTCTGATCCTGGTGGCCGACCGCTACCGCTCGCAGATCCGCAACCGCGAGGACGCCCGCGAACGCCTGATCGATCTGATCCGCGAAGCCGCCGCCCCGCCGCCGCCGCCCCGCCGCCCGACCAAGCCGACGAAGGGATCCAAGGAGCGGCGACTGGAGGGCAAGGCCAAGCGGTCGGAGGTGAAGAAGATGCGCGGGAACGTTCACGACTGAACGTATTCCCTCAGAGCGCCATCTTCATTTCGACATCGTCATAATCCACCCGCAAACCGTCCCGGTCGTCGATCAGTCCGGCCTCGACCAATGCGGTCACGTCCAAATGGACGTTACGGTAATCGCGGCCCAGTGCCCCGGCCAATGCCCGGATGCTTGCGGTGGGAGTGCGATGAAGATGCCGAAGGATCTCCAGTCGCTTCGGCGTGAGAACCCGCGCCATCCCCTCGAAGGACTCGAAGGTGATGTGGTGCTCCCGGACGGTTTTCCCGGCTGCATGGCGGCGGAGCGCATCCTTGATGGCAGCGGCCTCGGCCTGGAGGTCGATCCCGATGTGGATCTGAAGCGTCGTCATAGCCTTCCCTCCCTGACCGCCGCGATGTGTAAAGCCACATATGGCGACCCACCACATCATGTCCAGCCCTGTTGACCGACAACGCTGCCACCCGATTCGACGCGGCATGCCCGCCATGAGGCAGGCGCATTGGACGGTTCAACCATCCCGTGCCAGCTTTGCTTTTCGCTTGCCTGTGAAACATTTCCCGGCCCGAACAGGTCCGGGGTCGGAGACGTTCGATGAGCCACCCTTCCGCCGCCCTGCCGTCGCCGACCTCGGCGCGGCTGTCCGTCGGGTTCGCCTGGGTCGGGCATTCGCTGATGCACATCGTGTCGGCGCTGTTCCTCACCATCGTGCTGGCGCTGGAAACGGAATGGAAGCTCTCCTATGACGAGCTGATCCGGCTGTGGACGCTGGGCGCCTTCATGATCGGGCTGGGGGCGCCGCTCGCCGGCTGGCTGGGCGACCGCTGGAGTTCTGCCGGCATGATCGCCGTGTTCTACCTGATGACCGGCGCCGGCGCGGTGCTGGCCGGACTGTCGGACGGGCCGGAGATGCTAATGTGGTCGCTGGCCCTGCTGGGGCTGGGGGCGTCGATCTACCACCCCGTCGGCATGGCCTGGATGATGGCGAACGCCGAGAATCGCGGAAAGGCGATGGGCTGGCTTGGCCTGTTCGGTACCTTCGGCGTCGCCACCGCCGCGGTGGTCGCCGGCAGCCTGACGCAATGGCTGAACTGGCGCATGGCCTTCATCATCCCGGGTGCGATCTGCCTCGTGCTGGGCGTTGTTCTGGCCTTGCTGATGATGACCGGCGTGGTTCAGGACCGCCACGCCGACGTGAAGCCGCAGCCCAAGCCGTCGCGCGGCGACGTGGTGCGCGCCTTCTTCGTGCTGTCGCTCACCATGGTCTGCGCCGGTCTGATCTTCAACGCCATGCAGGTGGTGCTGCCCAAGCTGTTCGAGGCGCGGCTGGGCGGTTGGCTTGGCACCGGCACGCTGGGCGTCGGCGGGCTGGTGACGGCGGTCTACCTGATCTCCGCCCTGCCGCAGATGGTCGGCGGCGTGCTGGCCGACCGCCATTCGCTGAAGCGGGTCTATATGCTCTGCCTGCTGGCCCAGATTCCGCTGATGGCGGCGGTCGCCGTGCTGGCCGACGTGCCGCTGGTGGCCGCTGCCGCCTTCGTGGTCATCGCCTCGCAGACGCAGATCCCGGCGGAGAACATGCTGCTGGCCCGCTATACCCCGGACAAGCACCGCGGGCTGGCCTTCGGCGCCAAATACATCCTGTCCTTCGGCGCCGGTCCGCTGGCCGTGCAACTGGTCGCCTGGGTCTATGAGCGGACCGGTGAGTTCACCATGCTCTATCTGACCCTGTCGGCGCTGGCCGCCATCGCCTTCGCCGCCGCCCTGCTGCTGCCCGACGACCGCCGCAAGGCCGAACCGGTGGCGGAGCCGTTGCCGGCGGCGGAGTGAGGTGCGCTACAGGTTCTCCCGCAGGTCGGCCAGAGTGACCATCAGCATCATCGGGTCAATCGGCGAGGGATCGAGGCCGAGGCGGAGATAAAAGCTCTTCGCCTCTTCCGACAATGCATGAACCATCAATCCGCGGACGCCGATCAGATCGGCCGCCTGCACGACCCGCAGGGCGGCGTCACGGAACAGCGCCCGGCCGAGACCCTGCCCCTGCCGTGTCCGCGAAACGGCGAGCCGCGCCAGCACCACCACCGGGATTGGGTCGGGCATGTTGCGGCGGAAACGTCCCGGCGCATCGGTGACTGCCACCGCGCTTGATGCCAAAGCGTAATAGCCGGCAATTTCGTCGCCAGCGCAGGCGACGAAGGTCCGCGACGCACCGCTGGCCTGATTTGCCATCGCCCGGCGCCTCAGCCAAGTGTCCAGCGACGGCGTGCCGGAGTCAAACAGGTCGACGCGGTGGTGGGGCGCAAGCGGTTCCGGCGCGGACAGCGTCATTCGCGGTCCCAGGGGGCGGCTGTCCGCATTGTCCGGCGCAGCCTATCGTTCGGCTTGGGCGGTGCGTCGAGACGGGCCAGGAACTCGGCATAGGCGTCCGGGCTGGCGGCGATGATCGCGCGGTCGAGCAGGGCATCCTCGGCGGCGCGGCGAGCCGCTTCCAGGATAAAGTCGGTGCGGTTCTTGCCTTGCGCCTGGGCTGCCCGGTCGATCAGGCTGCGCTCTTCCGGGCGGATGCGGATGTTCAGCGTCTCGCGCCGGGGCTTCTCTTCTGACGGTTCGACAGGCTGCATGGCGGCCACCTCCGGTTAGGGAGATAGCCTGCCACAGCGTAATGACAATGTCATTATCAACAAGCCAAGTCCGCCGTCAGGAGCGCGACGGCCACACCGGCGCGCTCCCCGCCAGATCGTCAGGCCAGTGTCTTGTTCAGTGCCTGATCAAGGTCGGCGATGATGTCCTCCGGCGTCTCCAGCCCGATCGACAGGCGGATCACGTCGGGACCGGCGCCGGCCGAGGCCTGGGCCTCCGCCGACAACTGGCGGTGGGTGGTAGAGGACGGGTGGATGATCAGCGACCGGGCGTCGCCGATGTTGGCGAGGTGGCTGAACAGCTCCACGCTCTCCACCATTTTCACGCCGGCCTCGAAGCCGCCCTTGACGCCGAAGGTCAGAACCGCACCGGCACCGCGCGGCAGGTACTTCTTCGCGAGGTCACGGTACTTGGACGACTCCAGCCCGGCATAGCTGACCCAGCCGACCGCCGGATGGCTTTCCAGGAACTGCGCCACCTTCAGCGCGCTGTCGGCGTGGCGCTGCATGCGCAGCGGCAGGGTTTCGATGCCGTTCAGCGTCAGGAAGGCGTTCATCGGCGCCTGACTCGGCCCCAGGTCGCGCAAGCCCACGGCATGGCCGTGGATGGTGAAGGCGAGATGGCCGAAGGTCTCGTGGAAGCGCAGGCCGTGATAGCCGGGGTCCGGCTCGCTCAGCGCCGGGAACTTGCCGGACTTGCTCCAGTCGAACTTGCCGCTGTCGATCACCACGCCGCCGACCGAGGTGCCGTTGCCGGACAGGAACTTGGTGGTGGAATGCACCACCAGCGTGGCGCCCCACTGGATCGGGTTGATCAGGTAGGGGGTGGCCAGCGTGTTGTCGACGATCAGCGGGATGCCGGCCTCGTCGGCGATCTTGGCGATGGCTTCGATGTCGGTCACCACGCCGCCGGGGTTGGCGAGGCTCTCCACGAAAATGGCCTTGGTCTTCTCGGTCAGCGCCGCCTTGACGTTGTCCACGTCGTCGGTGTCGACGAGGCTCGGCTGCCAGCCGAAGGCGCGCGGGAAGCTGATGCCGAGCTGGTTCAGCGAACCGCCATAGAGCTTCTTTGACGCGACGATGTGATCGCCCGGCGCCATCAGCGGGAACAGCGCCAGCAGCTGGGCGGCATGGCCGGAGGAGGTCGCGGTGGCGCCGGCGCCGCCTTCCAGATTGGCCAGACGCTCCTCCAGCACCGCCACCGTCGGGTTGGTCAGGCGGGAGTAGATGAAGCCGACCTTCTGCAGGTTGAACAGAGAGGCGGCGTCGTCGACATCCTCGAAGACGAAGCTGGTGGTCTGGTAGATCGGCGTCTGCCGGGCGCCGGTCGCCGGGTCGGGAGCGGCGCCGGCATGGATGGCGCGGGTCTCGAAGCCGAAGCTCTTCTGCTCAGTCATCTGCGTGATTCCCCCAATTTTTCAGATCAGCTTTTTGAACGATTTCGTCGGCGCCATGCGGCGCGTCATCAGCACGTTGGAATTGACCCCGATCCGGCCGATTTCGCCGTAGAGCCGTTGGATTTCCATCTTCGGACAGCGGTCCATCACCACGGTCAGGCCGGCGGCCTGGGCCCGCGCCGCCGCCTCGTCGTTGCGGACGCCCAACTGCATCCACACCACCTTGGCCCCGGCGGCGATCGCCTCGTCCGTCACCCCAACGGCGGCGGCGGAGTTGCGGAAGATGTCGACCATGTCCGGCGGCTCCGGCAAATCCTTCAGGCTGGCGTAGACCGGCAGGCCGAGAATGGTCTGGCCCGCCATCTTCGGGTTGACCGGGATGACCTGATATCCCTTGTCGCGCAGGTACTTCATCACGAAGAAGCTGGCTTTCACCGGGTCGGCGCTGGCCCCCACCACGGCGATGCTCTTCGCGTTTTCCAGCACGCCGCGCAGGAAGGCGTCGGTGTAGTCGGCCGGCTCGGTGATCTTGAGATCGCTCAGCTTGGGATCGGTCATCGGCCGCACCAGACCGGCGTGCGCTTGCCCAGGAAGGCGTCGATTCCCTCGGCGGCATCCTGCGCCATCATGTTCTCGGTCATCACCTTGGCGGCGTAGGCATAGGCGCCTTCCACGTCCAGGTCGATCTGACGGTAGAAGGCTTCCTTGCCGGTGGCGAGGGTCAGCGGCGACTTGGACGCGATCTTGGCGGCAACGCTGTCCACCACCTCGTCCAGCTGGTCGGTCGGCACCGCGCGGTTGACGAGGCCGATACGCTCCGCTTCCTCGGCGTCGATCAGGTCGCCCAGCAGCAGCATTTCCATTGCCGCCTTGCGCCCGACCGCGCGGGTCAGCGCCACCATCGGCGTCGAGCAGAACAGCCCGATGTTCACCCCCGGCGTCGCGAAGCGCGCGTCCTCCTCGCAATAGGCAAGGTCGCAGGTCGCCACCAACTGACAGCCGGCGGCGGTCGCCACGCCGCGCACCTTGGCGATCACCGGCTGGCGGACACGGTTGATCGTCAGCATCAGGCGGGAGCACTGGGTGAACAGCGCCTCGTACAGCTCGCGCGACGGGGCGGCGCGCATCTCCTTCAGGTCATGCCCGGCGCAGAAGGCGCCGCCGGCCCCGGCCAGCACCACGGCGCGCACGGAACGGTCCTCGTCGATGGTGTCGAGCGCGTCCTGCAGCGCCGCCATCAGTCCGACCGACAGCGCGTTGCGCGCCTTCGGCCGGTTCAGCGTCAGCGTGGCGACCCCATCGCGATCCTCGCGCAGGACCAGCGGTGTTTCCTGCGGGGAATGGGAATCCTGTGTCGAAACCGCGGCGCTCATGGTCGTTGTCCTCCCGTATTCCTTTGGTTGCGCACCGCCGGCAGCTTAACGCGCCGGGCCTGCGGGTGACACGGGTAACCTGCAGGGCAGGGACAATGAGACGACAGGCCTATGGGGATTTCAACAGAAAAATTTGTCTGAACTGCTTTAATGTCTTTTATTTTAGTAGGAAAATTGCGTGCGAAAATCCCTCTCCCGGGGTGGGAGAGGGGACTTCGGTTACGATGCCTTGGCGGTCTTCTTCTTCGGCGCGGCGGCTTCCGCCGGAGCATCCTTGGCGGCCTTGGCCTTGGTCGCCTTTTTGGCGGCGGGCTTCTTCGCGGCGGCCTTCGCCTTGGCGGGCTTCTCCGCCTCCGCGCCCTCGGCCTTGGCCGGTTCGGCCTCCTTCGGGGCCTTGCCCTTCTTGGCGGCGTCCTTGGCGACCTTGGCGTCGATCAGCTCCAGCGCCTGTTCCAGCGTGACGCTGTCCGGCTCGGTCCCCTTGGGGATCGAGGCATAGACGCTGGCGTGCTTCACATAGGGACCGAAGCGGCCGGACCCCATGGTGATCGGCTTGCCGGTCTTCGGGTGGTCGCCCAGCGTCTTGGCCGGGGCCGACGCCTTCTTGGCAGCGCCGGCCAGCAGGTCGACGGCACGGTTGATACCGATGGTCAGCACGTCGTCATCGGGCGTCAGCGACTTGTAGACGCTGCCATGCTTCAGATAGGGGCCGAAGCGGCCGATGCCGGCGCTGATTTCCTCGCCGGTTTCCGGGTGATTGCCGATGACGCGGGGCAGGGCCAGCAGCTTCAACGCGGTGTCGAGATCGACGTCCGCCGCGGCCATGCCCTTGGGTAGCGACACCCGCTTGGGCTTGGGCGTGTCGTCCTTCTTCTTTTTCTTCGCCTTCGGCTTCTTGCCGTCGGCGGCAGGCTCTTCCGCCGCAGGCTCCTCCGGCGGAGCGACCGCTGCGGTGGGCGCCGGGCCCAACTGGATATAGGCGCCGTACGGGCCACGGCGCACCGTCACCGGCAGGCCGGTCTCCGGGTCGTTGCCCAGCTCGCGCGGACCTTCCTGCGCCTCGCCGTTCTCGTCGTTGGCGACGGCCAGCGGCCGGGTGTAGCGGCATTCCGGATAGCGCGAGCAGCCGATGAAGGCGCCCATCTTGCCGAGCTTCAGCCCCAGCCGGCCCTCGCGGCAGACCGGGCAGACGCGCGGGTCGTGGCCGTCCTCGGTGGCAGCGGGGAAGAAATGGGCGCCGAGTTCGTTGTCGAGCGTGGTCAGCACCTGGGTGATCGTCAGATCCTTGGTGCCGTTCACCGCCACGTCGAAGGCGGTCCAGAAGTCGCGCAGGACGGTCTTCCAATCGATCTTGCCGTCGGAGATCTCGTCCAGCTGGTTTTCCAGCTCCGCCGTGAAGTTGTACTCCACATAGCGGTGGAAGAAGTTCTCCAGGAAGGCGGTCACCAGCCGGCCGCGGTCTTCCGGGATGAAGCGCCGCTTGTCCAGCCGCACATAGTTGCGGTCCTGCAGCACCTGCAGGATCGAGGCATAGGTGGACGGCCGGCCGATGCCCAGCTCCTCCAGCTTCTTGACGAGGCTGGCTTCGGAATAGCGCGGCGGCGGCTGGGTGAAATGCTGGTCCGGGACGATGTCGCCGCGGTCCAGAGCGTCGCCCTGGTCCATGGCCGGCAGGCGGCGTTCCTGCTGGTCATCCTCGGCCGCGTCGTCGCGGTCCTCCTGATAGACCTTCAGGAAGCCGTCGAACACGACGATGGAGCCGGTGGCGCGCAGGACCACGTCCTTCGACGGGCTGGCGATGTCCACCGCAACCTGGTCCAGCACGGCGCTTTCCATCTGGCTGGCCAGAGTGCGCTTCCAGATCAGCTCGTACAGCCGCAGCTCGTCGCTTTCCAGATAGCCGGACACCGATTCGGGGCGGCGGTGCAGATCGGTCGGACGGATGGCCTCGTGGGCCTCCTGGGCGTTCTTAGCGGCGGTCTTGTAGACGCGCGGCTGGGCCGGGACGTAACGCTCGCCATAGTGCGAGCCGATCAGGCTGCGGGCGCCGTCGATGGCCTCCTGCGACAGGCTGACGCCATCGGTTCGCATGTAGGTGATGAGGCCGACCGTCTCGCCGCCGATGTCGACGCCCTCATACAGCTTCTGCGCCGTGCGCATGGTGCGAGTGGCGCCGAAGCCCAGCTTGCGCGAGGCCTCCTGCTGCAGGGTGGAGGTGGTGAAGGGCGGCGACGGGTTGCGGCGGCTCTGCTTGCGCTCGACCTGCGACACGGCGAAGGTCTGTGGGCGGATCTTCGCCACCGCGGCCTCGGCCGCCTCCTGGTTGGGCAGGCCGAACTTGTCGAGCTTCTTGCCGTCCAGTTGGGTCAGCGACGCGGTGAAGGAGGACCCGGCCGGCGTGGTGAAACCGACCGCGATCGACCAGTATTCCTGCGGCTTGAAGACCTCGATCTCCGACTCGCGCTCGCAGATCAGGCGCAGTGCCACCGACTGCACGCGGCCGGCCGACTTGGAGCCGGGCAGCTTGCGCCACAGCACCGGCGACAGGGTGAAGCCGACCAGATAGTCCAGCGCCCGGCGCGCCAGATAGGCGTCGACCAACTCCTGCGACACGGCGCGCGGGTTGGCCATCGCGGTCTGGACGGCGGACTTGGTGATTTCGTTGAAGGTGACGCGCTGTACGTCGCGATTGTCGGACAGATGCTTTTCGCGAAGGAGTTCGGACAGGTGCCAGGCGATGGCCTCTCCCTCGCGATCCGGGTCGGTTGCGAGATAGATGCGGTCGGCCGACTTCACCGCCTTGGCGATCTCGTCGATGTGGCGCTTGGAGCGGTCGCCAAGTTCCCATTCCATCGCGAAGTCTTCATCCGGGCGCACCGAACCGTCCCGCGCCGGAAGGTCGCGGACATGGCCGAAGCTGGCGATGACGGTATAGTCGTCGCCCAGATACTTGTTGATGGTCTTCGCCTTGGCCGGCGATTCGACGATGACGACGTTGCTGCCCGGCAAGAAACCAGCCCTTCGCGTATGCCCACCCAAACCACGGCGATGCCGATCAGGCGAGAGAGACCTGATGACCGGGAAGACGCTGGACTCGGCCGGCAAGCTCAAGTTCCAGAACCACGGTCAGCACCACCGGAGCGGACAATTGGCACCCGCGAACGAGTTCGTCAATGGTGACGGGCGAGTGGCCCAGGTTTTCCAGCACCAGGGCGCGCGCCTTGGCAAGGTCGGATTCGTCCGGTTCCGCCGCAGGGGCGGGGGTATGGATGGGGGTGCTGAACAGGTCGCGCTGCCGTTCCGCCAGCGTCGGCGGCCTCAGGTTCTCGATGGCGCGCAGCACGTCGTCGGCCCGTTCCACCAGCGTGGCGCCCTGGCGCAGCAGGTTGTTGGTGCCATGGCAGCGCGGATCGAGCGGGGAACCCGGCACCGCCATCACCTCGCGCCCTTGTTCCAGAGCCATCCGCGCGGTGATGAGGGAGCCGGAGCGTAACGCCGCCTCCACCACCAGCACACCCAGTGACAGGCCGGAGATCAGGCGGTTGCGGCGGGGAAAATGGCGGGCCTGCGGCTGGGTGCCGATGGGGCTTTCCGCCACCACCACACCCTGCGCCACGATGTCGCGGTACAGCCCGTCATTCTCCGGCGGATAGACGACGTCGATGCCGCCGGCCAGCACGGCGGCGGTGCCGCTGGCGATCGAACCGGCATGGGCGGCGGTGTCGATGCCGCGGGCAAGGCCGGAGACGACCAGCAGCCCGGCCGCCCCGAGTTCGCGCGCGAGCGATTCGGCGAACTTCTTGCCGTTCAGCGAGGCGTTGCGCGCGCCGACGATGGCGACCGCGCGCCGCCGCAGCAGATGGGCGTGTCCGACGACGGAGATCACCGGCGGCGCATCATCCACCGCAGCCAGCGGTTCCGGGTAATCGGGTTCGCAAGCGCAGAGCAGTTGAGCGCCGAAACGCCGGTTGGCCTGCACCTCCCGCTCCGCCTCGGCCTTGGAGGCGATGCGCAACGGCTTTGCCCGCCCGCCGCGCCGCGCCAAATCCGGCAGGGCGTCCAGTGCCCTGGCGGCGCTGCCATACTGCTCAAGCAAGCGATGAAAGGTGATCGGCCCCACATTCTCCGTGCGGATGAGGCGGATCCAGTCGAGCCGTTCGGCGTCGGTCAAGGGGCGGCGCGGTTGTGTCATGCGAATAGTTTCTACAACCGATGCGCAGCTGCATTCAACATGCAATCGTATGAAATTGGAATGACGATCGCCATGGCGAGAATTTATCGCACTGGGCAGCCTCAAGGCTGAAGGCGCCTTGCCGAAATACAACTTGTCCAATGTCCCATCGCGGGGCTGCAGATCGCTTGCCGCCTTGAACTCTTCGGCGGCGATGGTACCCTCAGCGGTCAGGAGGTGACGCGAGTCCTCGTCCTGAAGGCGGAGCCGGTTTCCCGACCCCGCCCCTTGGCTCTTACCTGTCCTGATCCTTGTTGAAGCCGGTTTCCAGTTCGATCTTCAACCTGAACCAGAAGCGGTCGAGCCACCTCAGGAACTTCTTCACTCGCGTCACCTCCTTTCGGACGCCGTTCGGCAGCATGCCGCACGGCCCGCAAAGAGCAGCCGGAACATACCCATGTGTCAATTGCGGCGGGGTGACGCGCGTTCGGGCGCCGCGATCCGCGACGCCCGGCTCCGTCGCTTCCCTCAACGCTTGTGGAACACCGGCCGGCGTTTCTCGAAGAAGGCGGTGATGCCCTCCTTCGCCTCGCCATGGTGCAAGGCCTCGACGAACAGGTCGCTTTCGCGAGCGAGCTGGGTGGCGAAGCTGCCATAAGCCAGTTCCATCAGCTTCTTCGCCCGGCCCATGGCGCCGGCCGGCCCCTCGGCGATGGTCTGCGCCCAGGCGGTCGCCTCGCCCAGCGCCCGGCCCGGCGCGGTGACGCGGTTGACGACGCCGGCGGCATGCAGGCGCGCCGCATCGACCGGGCCGCCGGTCAGCATCAGTTCGGCATAAAGCTGCGGCGGCAGCGCGCGGGCAAGCGAGGCGGAGGCACCGCCGTCGGCGGTCAGCCCGACCCTGACATAGGCGGTCAGGAACTGCGCGTCCTCCGCCGCGACGATCAGATCGCATGCCAGCGCCAGCGAGAAGCCGGCGCCAGCGGCCGGCCCCTCCACCGCGGCGATGATCGGCTTGGGACATTCGCGCATCGCCCGGACCCAGCCGTGGAAACGTTCGATCCCGTCCCGATTCTCCGACCGTGAGCGGCTGCCGTGATGATAGAGGTTGTTCAGGTGCCCGCCGCTGCTGAAGGCGCCGTCTGCGCCGGTCAGCACGATGGCGCCGATGCCGGGGTCGTGCGTCGCCTCGTCCAGCGCGTCGCGGCCGGCAGCCATCATCTTCAAGCCCAGCGCGTTGCGGGTGCCGGTATCGCTCATGGTCAGCACCATGACGCGCCCCTGGCGGTCCACCGTCATGCTGCCGGTATCCTGACGTTCGTTCATGGTCGTTTCTTCCCCGGTTGTCATTGCCCGGCGAAGGGACTCTCACCGGGTGGTAGAGCCACTGTGCCAGCCGGTGGCCGGCGCTCCAATCCGTCCGACCGGTATAGGAGGACCCTGAGCAGCGTAGAAAACGGCTGTTTTTCGCCAATACCCCTTCTTACATTGGGGTGAGACTTATCGCCGCGCGAAGCGGCGGCACCGAACAGCGGGGGCAGGGGATGGCGCTGGCGCTGGACCGGCGTGGCCGGAGCGGAGGAACTGGACCGGTCGCCATCGTGCCCATACCGCCCTATGCCAACCGCACCGTCATCCTTGTCTGCGTGCTGGCCTTCGTCCTGCGGCTGCCGCCGGAATCCTTCGCCTTCGTTCCCGCCTATTTCTTTGGAACGGTCGAACTGGCCGGGCCGCTGCCCACCGGTGCGCTGTGGCGCGGGCTGTTCGGGCATGTGCTGATCCACGGCGACCTGACGCATCTGGTCTCCAACATGGCCGTGCTGTGGCTGTTGGGCGACGTGGTGGAGCGGGAGGCCGGGCATCTCCGCTATCTGTCGCTGTTCTTCACTGGAATGGTGGCGGCGGCGCTGATGGAGGGGCTGCTCGCCGTCGACCGGATGGCGCCGTTGATCGGAGCGAGTGGGGCGATCTGCGCGCTGATGGGCGCCTTCCTGTGGATGCGGCCGCGCTTCGGGCTGCTGTCGCGACGCTTGCCCCGGCGGTTGGTCCAGGGGGCGATCCTGGTTTTCGCGCTGTTGAACGCGGCAATGACGCTGGTGCCGCCGAAAGCCGACTCGCCGCTTGCCGAGGTTGGCTGGGCGGCGCATGCGGGCGGTCTGGCGGCCGGGTTTCTGTTGGGCGGCGTGTTGCTGTGCCTGCATCCCAAGCACCGTCGGCCGGTTGGCGTTCCTTGAGCGCTCGCGATTCTCTCCCATCGCCGATCGTGAAGCGCATGTTGGGGGTGAGGCGTTGCCGTCGGCGTGAAAAAGCACTATTTTCGGGGAAGGCGCGCCGAGGTCGTGACCCCCGACGCGCCGACCCGATCAGCGGTTCAGGTACTCAAGCACCAGCTTGACCACCTGCAACAGCAGGATCAGGAGAGTGAGGATTTTGTCCATCCTCTTGCCCTCCGTTGGTGCGGCGCGGGCGGTGGCCGTTCCACCGCCCCGACCGCCCCGACCGCGCGGCAAACATGCCAAGCATCCCATCCCGTTGGAAGCTGCAAGTTGCATGCGATCGCGTGTGCTCGCCTTTGTGTGCGTACGAAGCGATTGCAGGTGGCGTGGCCGATGGCGTGTCTCGGGCTTGGTGTGGATGAACGAAAGTAGGGGTGGGTGCCATTCCGCGCGTCGCATATATCATCGGTACACGTAACCATTCAGATGACGGCAAGACGGTTCCGCGGTTGATCGATGCGGCTGATGGATGCTCTCAGGAGCGGACGCCAGTCTTCGTTTCTTCCAGCGATGCATTGCTTTGAAAATCCCGCAGAGGTCGACGGACTTCTGTCGCCGTTTCAGTCGCGCCTGCGAACTGTATTTTCCATGCGATGGAATAGGGTGGGAATGGAAGCCATGCGTTTTGACGAATTGTCCTACAGCCATCGCGATTTTTAGAATTGTTCAGGCACCATGGTGCCTTTTGTTCGGCAAATGGCGTCATCGTTCAACCGACGCCATGGCCATAACGATGAGGAAACGTTCATGAAGCGTCGTTCCTTCCTGACCTCCGCCGGTGTCGGCGTCGCCGCCAGCACGCTCGCGGCCCCCGCCATCGCGCAGACCCAGCCGGAGATCCATTGGCGTCTGGCGTCCAGCTTCCCCAAGAGCCTGGACACCATTTACGGCGCCGCCGACACCATCGCCGCCCGCGTCGCCGCGGCCACCGACGGCAAGTTCCAGATCCGTCCCTTCGCCGCCGGTGAACTCGTCCCTGGCCTGCAGGTTCTGGACGCGGTGCAGAACGGCACGGTCGAATGCGGCCACACCGCCAGCTATTACTATGTCGGCAAGGATCCGACCTTCACCTTCGACGCGACGGTGCCCTTCGGCCTGAACGCCCGCCAGCAGAACGCCTGGATCTACAATGGCGGCGGCATGGCGCTGCTGCGCGAGTTCTTCGACGGCTACGGCGTCGTGAATTTCCCGGCCGGCAACACCGGCGTGCAGATGGGCGGCTGGTTCCGCAAGGAGATCAAGACCGTCGAGGATCTGAAGGGCCTGAAGTTCCGCATCGGCGGCTTCGCTGGGCAGGTTCTGGCGAAGCTCGGCACCGTGCCGCAGCAGATCGCCGGCGGCGACATCTATCCGTCGCTGGAAAAGGGCACCATCGACGCCGCCGAGTGGATCGGCCCGTACGACGACGAGAAGCTCGGCTTCAACAAGGTCGCCAAGTACTACTACTATCCGGGCTGGTGGGAAGGCGGTCTGACCGTCTCGCTGCTGGTCAACAAGCAGCAGTGGGAACAGCTGCCCAAGCAGTACAAGGCCGTTCTGGAGGCCGCCTGCTTCGAGGCCAACGTGACCATGGCCGCCAAGTACGACGCCGAAAATCCGGCGGCGCTGAAGCGTCTGGTCGGCGGCGGCGCCCAGCTGCGCCCCTTCCCGCGCGACGTGATGGAGGCCTGCTACAAGGCCGCCACCGAGCTGTATGAGGAAACGGCGAAGACCAACCCGAAGTTCGCCAAGATCTACGAGCCGTGGAAGAAGTTCCGCGACGACGAGTATCTGTGGTTCCGGGTGGCCGAGAACTCCTTCGACAACTTCGCCTTCACCGCCGGCCTGAAGCGCTGACGGTAGAAACCCGCGACTGAGAGAGCAAAAACTGCCGCCCCCGCATCCACTCCCGGATGCGGGGGCTTTCTTTTTCAGGTGTTTGCTTTTTCAGGTGGGGCGGCCGGGTGCCAGCAGGTTGGCGATCATGGTCTGCACCACCTCGTCATTCTGGTTGAAGGTGGTGGTCTTCACCCGCAGCACGCCCTGGTCGGGACGCTTGGCGGAACGGCGGGCCTCCATCACCTCCATCTCGATGCGCAGCACGTCGCCGGGCCGGGTCGGGCGGGGCCAGCCGATG
Organism: Azospirillum sp. TSO5; assembly: GCF_003116065.1. Taxonomy (NCBI): domain Bacteria; kingdom Pseudomonadati; phylum Pseudomonadota; class Alphaproteobacteria; order Rhodospirillales; family Azospirillaceae; genus Azospirillum; species Azospirillum sp. TSO5. The sequence goes on from NZ_LGQY01000006.1 coordinate 74,616, forward strand.
GAATCGACCCCCATGCCGATATAGCCGCCCGCCAGTTCGGCGTCGCTGCCGACGATCATCCGCATGGTCATCCCGGCGGTATGCCAGCCGCTGGCCGCCAGCCCGCGAAACAGCGTGTCCTTTGCCGCATCGTGATCGAGGTGGAAGGGCTGCGGGTCGAACTTCTCGGCATAGGCGACGATCTCCGCAGCCTCGACCGTCAGCGGCCCGCCGGTGAAGCGGTCGCCCACCGTGACATCCTCGAAATAGCGCATCCCCCGGAACTCCGTTCATTGTGGTGGTCAGGTCCGGATCGCCCGGCGATGATACAGACCTGTCTCTTCGTTGCGATGGTAGAGACAGGTCTGTATCATTGTCAACGGCGGGCTTGAACCCGGCCGTTCGGAACGCATGGGGTGGGAATGTCAGAGGCGACGAGCGCAAGGAAGTCGGCGCGGGAGCGGATTCTCGATACGGCGGCGGAACTGTTCTATCGCGAAGGCATCCGCGCGGTCGGCATCGACACAATCATCGCCAAATCCGGCGTCGCGAAGATGAGCCTGTACCGGAACTTCGCGTCCAAGGACGATCTGGTCTGCGCCTATCTGGAACGCAGCATCGCCCAGCATGGCGCGTGGTGGGACCGGGTGGTGGCCCGCCATCCCGGCGATCCGCGCGCCCAGATGAAGGCGCTTTTCGTGGCGCTCGCCCACTGGATCGATCATCCGAAATTCCAGGGCTGCCCCTTCACCAGTGCCGCCGCCGAACTGCGCGACCCCGCCAACCCCGCCCGTGCGCTGGCTTTGGCCCACAAGCGGATGGTCCGCGACCGCCTGCACAGGTTGGCGGTGGCGGCCGGAGCCGACGATCCGGACCGGCTGTGCGGTCAATTGCAGCTGCTGATGGAAGGCGCCTATGCAGCCGGGCGGGCGCTGGACTTGGGACCGGCCAACGACGCGGTGGCAAGCGCGGCTGCGATGCTGATCGACGCGGCGTGTGCGCAGGCGCGGCCATAGGCGACGGATGCCCCCGGGCTCAATCGCCCCAAACGCAACAAAGCGCCGCAGGTCAGCCCTGCGGCGCTTCGTCGACTCTGTATGCGCTGCCTCAGTCCGCGCCGATGCGGTCGCGGACGGGCTGGCCGGGGCGGTAATCCTGCAGGCGGGTGGCGCGCAGGCCGCGCATGCCGTGGCTGTCGATCAGCCGCTGCCAGGACAGGAATTCCTCCACCGACAAGGTATAGCGGCGGCAGGCCTCTTCCAGGCTGATCAGGCCCGAACGGACGCCGGCGACCACTTCCGCCTTGCGGCGCATCACCCAACGCTTGGTGTCGGGCGGGGGAAGGTCGTTTTCGGTCATGGGACGCCCCTCAGGACCAATGACCGATGCACCGGCTGCAGAGTCGTCGCCGGTGTCGAGTTCGATGAGTGCCATGCGCGGACGCTCCAACCCAAACTGTGGATTCCACGATTTCGGGGTACTGTAGGCGCCGGCACTTAACAAATGCCTAAACGAAAGGGTTAACTTTTTATCGGGTGGTAGTCGGTCATCCGAACGGACAGGGCGGTCGCGGCGCCCGTCCGGTAAGCGTGCCGACAATCCGTGTGCGCAACGGATCCCGATCAATAGACGGTGGTCAGCTTCGACAGCGGGACTTCGCTGGTGCCGATGTTCAGCACGGTTTCGCCGTCCTTGTTGCTGCCGATACCGGCGACGGTGCCGAAGGTGTAGGTGGTGGTCTTGATGGTGTCGTTCTTGTTCTCCGCTACCGGCGCGACGTTCATGCGGTAAGTGCCGGGCTGCACCGCGCGGCCGTTGTTGTCCTTGAAGTCCCAGCTGACCGCATGCTTGGTGCCGGCGGTGGTCTCGCCCGGCATCGAGCGGATGATGTTGCCGTTGGCATCCAGGATGTCGACGCGCACCGACTTGGCCGAGGTTTCCAACTCGTAGCCCAGCGGCGCCTGGGCCATGCCCTGGTTGTACTGGAAGCTGTCGCCCTCGAAGGCGACGGTGCGGCCGAGATAGGCGAGGTTGGTCGACGCGGTGCCGGCCGACTGCAGTTGAACCAGCTTGTCCAGGCGGCTGTTGGTGCCGATGTTCTGCTCGACGTTGGCGAAATCGACCAGCTGCTTGGTCATGTCGTTGGTGTCGAGCGGCTTCAGCGGGTCCTGGTTCTTCATCTGCGTGGTCAGCATGGTGAGGAACGTCTGGAAATTGTCACCGAGGCCCTTGGTCGCCGACGCGGTCTTGTCGGCATCGGTCTGCGGGGTCTTGCCGGTTTCGGACGCCGTCTTCGACCCGGTGGACAGGCCACCCGAATAGGTGCCGTACTGGTTCAGGGTCGGGCTGGTGGTGTTGGTCGTCGTGGTCATCGCGGTCGTCCTTCGTTGGCCTTGCGGCCGATATCTCTCATGTGACGGTGGGCTGAGGCGGGTTGGCCGCCGGCGTCGCCGTCAGGCGCGGATGTCGACGCGCCCGTTGCCGAGCGTTGCCGTGTAGACGGCGCTGTCGGTCCCGTCATCGTCGCCACCCCCGCCGAAGCCGCGGCCGCGCCGACCCGATCCACCGTTCTTGCCGTCGCCCCGGCCGTCGCCGGCGAAGGGGTTGCCTTCGCCGCGCAGGCTGAAGTTCAGGCTGTTCGAGTCCGTCTGCAGTCCGGCGTCTTGCAAGGCGCGTTCCAGACTGCGGCTGTCACGCTGCAGAAGTTCGAGGGTCTGCGCCTTTTCCACCGCGACCATCGCGTTGACCCGGCCATCGGCGCCGATGTCCAGCTTGATGTCGATCCGGCCAAGCTCGGCCGGATGCAGGTTGATGGTGAACTGGTCGACCTCGTCGCCGACATTCTTCTTGATATGGACGGCGATCTGGTCGTGTACGCCCATCGGCATGCCGGCGCCGCGCGACGGGCGGAGCGTCGCGGTCGCCTGCGGCTGGTCGAGGCCGGGAATGCCGCCGTGGACGCCTTCCATCGCGGCCAGGGCCGGGTGGGTGTGCGGGCTGGCGGTGGACGTGCCGGATGCCCCGCCGGCCGAGCCGGCCGCATCGATGCCCTCCAGCGCCGCGGTGGCCGTACCCGTCGCAGCGGACGTCACGGCTTCCGCCACCGGGACGGCGGGCGGAGCCGGCGAAACCGGCTGCTGCGGCATCGCCTGAGTTTGGGGCTGGGCGTCGTTCCGGCCGCTGCCCTCGCTGCCGGCATGCTTGCCGTTCTGCTTGGCTTCACCCGTCTTGGCCTTGGCTGCGGCCAGCAGGTCGGCGAAGCGGTCGGGCAGGGCGACGTCCTCGTCGCTCGGCAGGGCTTCGGCGCCGGCGTCGGCCTGGGAGGCGTCCGTGGTCTTCGCGGCGTCGCCATCCACGGCACCACCCTTGCCGGCAGCCTTCGCGGCCACGTCGGCACCGGCGGCCTGTCCGCCCGCCGTCGCGCCGGCAGCGGCAGCGGCAGCGGCAGCCTGCGCCTGGGCATGCTGGGCGGCGGGATCGAGGGCGCCGGCCGTGCCGGTCGCCGCGGCTCCGGCCTTGGCAGTGTCTTCTGCGCCGGCGCCCGCCTCGTCGGTGGGATCCTTCGCCGCGGCCTGTCCGGCCGGCATCAGTCCGGCGAGGATCAGATCGCTGGCCTGCGGCACCGGTTGCGGCGGCACCGGCTGAGCGGCCGGAGGCTGTTCTGTGGTGGACTGGTCGCCGGGCTGGGCCTGTTCGTCGGTTGTGGCGGTCGGGTCACCGTCGCCTGCGGCATCGGCCGACGCGGTTTCGCTCTGACCGGCATCCTCAGTTGAAGCGGTGGCATCCTCAGTCGCAGCGGCTTCGTCGGCCGCCACGGTCTTGGTGTCGTCCGTCTTCGCCGCGGAAGTCTTGGAGGGATCGGCTTTCGCCGCCTCTGCCTTCGGATCCTTCGCCGGCTTTTCGGCTTTGGCCGGCCGGCGGTCGTCCTGTCCGGCCTGAACCTTGCGGTCGTCGTCGGCCTTGGCGGTCTTCGGCTCCGGAGCGCGGGTAGTGTCGGCGGCATCGGTGGCCGGACGGGCGGCCTGGGCCGTGCGCTCGCGGGTCAGGTCCGGCTTCGGTTCGGCGCGCACCGGTTGCTTGCGCTGGGCCTCCGCCTTACGGGCGTCGCTGGCCTCCTTGGCCGCGTCCTTTGCGGCGTCCTTGGCGGAGTCGCGTGCCGCCGCATCGGCCTGCTCGCGCTTGCGCGCGGCGGCGTCGGTCAGCATGCGGTCCATCATCTTGGAAAACAGGTCGTTCTTCGCCCCCGTCCCCTGCGTCTGCTGGGACTGGCTGAGACCGTCGAACAAGGATGCGGCGATGTTGTTCGATTGGACTTCCATGGAACGGCCTCTCAGGGACGGCGGAACGCACCGACAGCGATGCGGAGAGACCAATGCAACAGGCGGGCCAGTTGGGACTCCGCGCCATTGGGCCATTCATGCGGTGCGGGTTGGCAGTTCCCGCCCCATGGTGCAGGCCGGACCGGCAATTTCCGCCGGGTGCGGGGGTCTTTCTTGCCGCAGCGGCCCAATCCCAGGGAACCGGCCCCCAAGGACAAAGGCCCGCATAGAAAAAGGCCGCCCCTGTGGAGAGAGGCGGCCGTCCGAAAAATCTCGGCAGTCACGGATGAAGGCGGTTGGGATCAAAGACGGGTGTTCAGCGCCGCCGAGGTGCGCGGCCCGCTGGGCGGCGGGGAATAGCCGCGGCCCCCGCCCATGTGGGCGGCATAGGCGGTGGTCGGCGCCTTTTGCTGGCGGGTGATGACGGTGACCACGGTGTCGACCATCACCTTCTGCGCCTCGCCGCCGATGCGCAGGGCCTCCGCATTGTCGGCGGTGGCGGCATAGAGCTTGCCGGTCGCATCCTTCAGCGCGGTCTTCATCTCCTGCGGCAAACCCATCAGCCCTTCGCGGTCGACGCGCAGCATGCGGCTGATCTCCTCATAGACCAGCGTCATCGGCTGCTTGTCCTTGACGATCTGCGCCAGCTCCTTGGCCGGGCGGCGGGCACGGACGGCGGCGGCCTCGCGCTCCAGCAGGGTGGTCAGGCGGCCCATCAGCTCGATCAGCGCCACCGCGCGTTCCAGCGCATTCTTCGGCAGGTTGGCGGCCGGCTTGGCCGGCTGCGGGAAACGGACGTCGACCTTATCCATGGCTGGCCTCCTGGGCGCGAAGAAGCTCTGCGTAAACCTGCTTGGCGATGCCGAAGCCGCCGCGCTGGGTGATCTGCTTGCCGAACTGCTCGACCAGCATCGGCCGGAACATTTCCTCGCCGCGCCCGCCGCCGAAGGTCTCGTCGGTCTGGATCCCCTCGAACATCGGGCTCAGCATCTGCGACACGAACTGGCTTTCGAACTCGTTGGCCGACTTGCGCAGCTGGGCAAGCTTTGCCGGGTCGGTCTTGGCCTCCAGATCGGAAATCTTTGCCAGGGTCCGCACGCCGAATCCGGCGGCCTGGGCGCGCTCGACCAGTGAAGAGGCTGGCGAGGAACTGCGCGGGGCCGAAGCGGCGGAAAGGGCGGGGCTCATGGACATCAGATCACCTCGATCTCGGCTTGCAGAGCTCCGGCGGCCTTGATCGACTGGAGAATGGCGATCATGTCCCGCGGGCCCACCCCAAGCGCATTCAAGGATTGTACCAACTCCTGCAGGGTCACCCCGGAATTCATCACGGCGAGGCGGTTGTTGGACTGTTCGTCGACCTGGATGTCGGTGCGCGGCACCACCGCGGTCTGGCCCTGGCTGAAGGGGCCGGGCTGGCTGACCTGTGGGGTTTCGGTGATGCGAATGGTCAGGTTGCCCTGGGCGATGGCGACGGTGGAGATGCGGACGTTCTCGCCCATCACGATGACGCCCGATTTCTCGTCGACCACCACGCGGGCGACCTGATCGGGAGTGATGCGCAGCTGTTCGATCTCCGTCACCAGCCCCACCACGTCGCCGCGGCGCGTCTCAGGCACGTTGATGAGGACGGAGGCCGGGTCGGTCGCCTGGGCACGGTTGCCGCGCAGCTGGATGTTGATGGCGGTCGCCACCCGCTGGGCGGTGGTGAAGTCCGGATTGCGCAAGGACAGCCGCAGCACGGGCAACTCGGCCAGCGAGAACTGGATTTCCCGCTCCACGATGGCGCCGGAAGAGATGCGGCCGGAGGTCGGCACACCGCGGGTCACGCTGGCGCCCTGGCCCTGGGCGGTGAAGCCCGAGACCGCGATCGGCCCCTGCGCCACGGCATAGACCTCGCCGTCGGCGCCCATCATCGGGGTGACCAGCAGGGTGCCGCCCAGCAGGCTCTTGGAGTCGCCCATCGCCGACACGGTCACGTCGATGCGCGTACCCTGCGCGGCATAGGCGCCCAGCGTCGCCGTCACCATCACCGCCGCCACGTTCTTGGTGCGCAGGTTGGTGCCGCGGGTGTTGACGCCCATCCGTTCCAGCATGCCGGTCAGGCTCTGCTCGGTGAAGGGCGAGTTGTTCAGGCTGTCGCCGGTGCCGTTCAGACCCACCACGAGGCCATAGCCGATCAGCATGTTGTCGCGCACGCCCTCGACATCCACGATGTCCTTGATACGGGCGGATGCGGCCAATGCCGGTGCGGCCGGGACACCGAACGCCAGCAGGGCGGTCAGCACGGCCAGAACGGCACGGCGGCGCAGAAGGCGAAGGGCGGTGGGAAGCATGACGCGGACACTCCTGAACTCGTGCCCATCCCTATACAAACGCCGTGCCAGACGACGGAAACGGCAGCAATCCGTGCTTGTCCTGAAAAACGGCCCAAAGATGGCGCCTTTCGGTCACAGCCGACCGGCAAATTTTGCCCGATTGCGGCAAACCTTGACCGGATGTTAAGGTTGGTCCATCTACAGTGCGCGCGTTTACGAATCCTTTACTGCAAACGGTTGCACGGATCATGAAAGTCGAAGGCTCCGGTAACATACGCGGCAGCGGTTCGGTACGCCGCACCGGCAAGTCCGAAGGCTCGTCCGGCGCCGCGTTCTCCAAGCAATTGGTGGGGGAGGCGGGCTCGGCCCATGGCGTCAGCGGCACCGCCGCCACCGCCGGGGTTTCGGGCGTGCTGGCCTTGCAGGAGGTCGATGCGACCGACGACGCCACCGCGCGCGCCTCGCGCGGCAAGATGCGGGCGGAGGAGATGCTCGACCGGCTGGAGGAAATCCAGCACGGCCTGCTGTCTGGCACCCTGTCGATGCAGAAGCTGGTCGATCTGGCGAAGGTGGTGCAGACGCGCCGCGCCCAGGTCGACGATCCCAATCTGGCCGAAATTCTGGACGAGATCGACCTGCGGGCGCAGGTCGAGTTGGCGAAGCTCACCTCCTGAGCCTTCCCGAGCCGGTGGGCCGACGCCCCGTTGCCGTGAGCCGGCAGTCAGGCGGGGCAGGGCGCGGCCTGACCCATGGTCCCATGCCCCGATGGGGTAGCGGCACGGCGCGGCCAATGTGCCACTCTGACAAATCTTTTTTATTCCAATGGCTTGTTTGGTCGTTTTAGGGGCGAACCAATGGGTTGCGGTCCCGGCGTGGCGTGCCTATACTCCGCGCCGCCCGGATCACCCCTTTTTCGCTGGATGCTTTCGGATGACGTCGCCGCTTCTGCCCCAGAACTATTCCCCGTCGGAAGACGAGGAGTTCATGAACCCGATCATGCGGGAGTATTTCCGCCAGAAGCTGCTGCGCTGGCGCGCGGAGCTTCTTGCGGAATCAACCGGCACGCTGAACAGCCTCCAGGAAGGCGGTATCCAGGAACCGGATATCGCCGACCGCGCCTCGGCGGAGACCGACCGCGCGTTGGAACTGCGCACCCGTGACCGCGAACGCAAGCTGATCTCCAAGATCGACGCCGCGCTGGAGCGGCTGGTCGACGGCAGCTACGGCTATTGCGAGGAGACGGGCGACCCCATCTCCGTTCGCCGGCTGGACGCCCGCCCGATCGCGACGCTGAGCCTGGAGGCCCAGGAGCGTCACGAGCGGATGGAACGGACCCAGCGCGACGACTGACGCCGCGCCGTCTTCCGGCAGGTCACGGCCTTCCCGGTGCCGGTCGCCGGGGGAGGGGGCGTGTGCTTCGCCGGACGTTGCACCGACGGATTTGAGAGCGCCGGTCCCTGACCGGCGCTTTCGCCGTTTTCAGGTCGCTGCCAGCAGTCCGGCTCCATTTGCCTCGTCCCCATCGGTGCGGCCGGCATATTCGAACATCCGCCGCGCGATCTCGCGTTCGCCCATGAAGACGACATCGGCGCCGGTGCGGTCGAGATGGGCCACCGCCTCGTCGCTGTGGGCACGGGCGGCGATGGCGATCGTTGGATTCAGTGTCCGGGCCTGCTGCACCACGCCGCCACCCTCCAGCGCATCGGGAACGGTGACCAGCAGCAGCGAGGCTCCCTGCACCCCGGCGCGCTCCAGAATTCCAGCCGCCGCTGCATTGCCGTAGACCGCACGCACGCCGGCCGCCTGCAGGGTCTTCACCCGTTCGCGCTGCAGGTCGATCACCACCACCGGCCGCTCTTCCTCCGCGGGCACCTCCTGAAGGGCCTGCGTGACGAAGCGGCCGACCCGCCCATGGCCGACGACGATGACATGGCCGCTCAAGGCTTGGTAATCGCGGAGTTCCGGCGCGGTGTCGGCCGGCGGCAGCGGCTCCGCCTCATCCGGGAACAGGCGCTGGACCGCTGCGAACAGCAGCGGGTTGGCGGTGATCGACAGGAGGGCGCCCGCCAGGATCAGCCCCTGGCCCTCTTCCGGCAGGATGCCCAGTTGCATGCCAAGCGCGACCAGAATGAAGGAGAACTCGCCGATCTGCGCCAGACTGACCGCCACCGTCACCGCCGTGCGCAACGGATAGCGGAACAGCAGGACGAGACCGAAGGCCGCCGCCGACTTCCCCAGCAGGATGATCGCCAACGTCGCCAGCACCGCCCATGGCGACCGGGTCAGCACCGACGGGTCGAACAGCATGCCGACCGATACGAAGAACAGCACGGCGAAGGCGTCCTGCAGGGGCAGGGTCTGTTCCGCCGCCCGGTGGCTGAGATCGGATTCGTTCAGCACCATCCCGGCGAAGAAGGCGCCCAACGCGAAGGACACGCTGAACAGGGTGGCGGAGCCATAGGCGATGCCGAGCGCCAGCGCCAGGACGCACAGGGTGAACAGCTCGCGCGAGCCGGTGCGGGCGATGCGGTCCAGAACCCAGGGCACGATCCGCCGGCCGCCGACCAGCATCAGGGCGACGAACAGTGCGACCTTGCCCAGCGTCAGCGCCAGCGACCACAGCACCTCGCCGTCCAGCCCGCTGCCGCTTTCCAGCATGGTGGCCACCGGCGGCAACAGCACCAGCGCCAGCACCATCGCCAGATCCTCGACGATCAGCCAGCCGATGGCGATCCGTCCCCGTTCGGTGCGGAACAGGTCCAACTGCTCCAGGGCGCGCAGCAGCACCACCGTGCTCGCCACCGACAGCGCCAGGCCGAAGACCAGCCCCGCCGCCAAATTCCAGCCGAGAAAGCGGGCCAACCCCCATCCCATCGCCGTGGCGATGGCGATCTGCACCACCGCGCCCGGAATGGCGATCGACCTCACCTTCATCAGGTCGCTCAGCGAGAAATGCAGCCCCACGCCGAACATCAGCAGGATCACCCCGATTTCCGCCAACTGCGATGCCAACTGCATGTCGCCGACGAAGCCCGGCGTGAAGGGGCCGATGGCGACGCCGGCCAGCAGATATCCCACCAGCGGCGACAGGCGCAGCCGGTGGGCCAAGGCGCCGAAGACGAAGGCCAGGACGATGGCGGCCACCATGGTGGCGATCAGGGGAACGTGATGGGCCATGCGGCGGCGTCTCCGGCGGCAGGGGAAGGGCGCGGATGGAACTTGGATTCCGGGGTGGTGATGCCAATATTGTGGTGGAAATGGTCAACTTCAACGTTTCTGGCCAAGCTTTCTCGGAGAAAAATATGCTTACGAAGGGTGTTTTGACTCCGGGTCAGTGCCGAGCGGCCCGCGGCTTTCTCGACTGGACGCAGGAGGAACTGGCGGATCGGGCGACGGTCTCCCGCGGGACCATCCGCGACTTCGAAAAGGGCCGTCACGCCTTGCACCGGAGTACGGAGACCTTGCTGACTGCGGCCTTCACCGCCGCCGGCCTGCGGCTGGTTGCGCGGGAGGACGGGGGGCCGGGCGTGCTGTATCCTGGCGAGGCGTTGTCCAAATAAGGGCAGGGCCGGCCATGGAACCAACGCCGCTCCCCGGGGGTTCGGAACGGCAGGCGAAACAGCGGTTCCCAACCCGGAGGCCGGACATGGACAACGAGACCTTCAACCTCGACCTGCGCAAATTCCTCAAGCAGGTCGGTGTCACCTCCCAGCGGGAGATCGAACTGGCCGTCGGCCGCGCGCTGGCGGAAGGACGGCTGGCCGGGATGAAGTCACTGCCGGTCCGCATGGTGCTGACGGTCGACGGCATCGATCTGACGCACGAGGTGACCGGCGAACTGTCGCTGGACCAGCCGCCGCAATGAGCGGTCAGGCCGGGTGCAACTGCGGCGTGATGCTCAGGATCGCCGCGGTCATCCGCCGTTCGCTCCAAGGCACGTCATGGTGGGCCGCGGTCAGATAGCGGCTGTTGGCATCGCGGGCCCATTCCGCCGGGAACAGGGCGACCGTCTTGCCGGAAGTCCGGCCGAACACGCCTTCATAGGGCCGGCCGTCCAGCGTGCAGGCCATCGCCCGGCACAGGTCGCTGCCCGCCAGACGACCGAGATGGGTGGTCTGGGTCGGGCGGCCGTTGAACTCCAGGAAGACGGGCGGGCCGCCATCCGCCGGCAGGATGGCGTCGATGCCGCCGAAGCCGGAATAGCGGGTCAACTCCACCATCCGGCGGGCCATGTCCATCAACTGTGGCAGGTCCGCCAGCTCGATCACCGAGGCCGGACCGAAGGGGGACTGCTGATGCTGCAGGGTGATATAGGCGAAGCCCTCCAGCATCCGCCCGCCCAGCGCGCAGAACGATACCGACGCCGCCTGCCCGCGCACGAACTCCTGTGCGACGACCCGCCGACCGGCCGGAAAGGCGCTCGTCTGATCCAGTCCCGCCAACAGTTCGGTCGCGTGCCGGGCGTCGGACGCGAGAAAAACACCGCGACCGGCGGAACTGCCGTCGTATTTCAGCAGAAGCGGCGCGCTGAGGGCGGACAGGTCGTTCGGACCGGTGCGCCGCGGATCGACCACGACCTGACGTGGCGTCCGAATGCCGGCTTCCGCCGCCAGTTCCACGCAGCGCGAGCGCGTCTCTTCCCAGCAGACGCCGCCGTACCAATCCTGGAGGAAGCGCAGCTTGTGTGCGTCGGCGCTGTCATCCGCCACCTGCGCAAGCAGGCGGCCAGCGGAGCCGAGCACCTTGACCGCGCTTTCCTCGCAACCGATGACGATGTTCGCACCCAGTTGCGTCGCCGCACGCGCGGCGGTGACCGTCAGATCGTCGACCGACATTCCCGGGGAGAAAGAGTGCCGCCCGTCGACATGATCGCTGAACTCGAGCAGGGAATTTTGGGGGCAGATCGCGAAGACGCGAAATCCTGCTGCTTTCAGCGCGGCGGGCATTCTGGCGGTGCCGTGACGATACATCGCGCAGGACACCAGCAATGCCGTTGGCATACATACCTTCGCAGGTTGTGGAAAGAGTGGATGCTTTATACGCTAAACACCCCGACCGCAACCCATTCCGCCTATGCCTCCGACCCGGACGCTTGAGATGGAATTTACTTTCCGATAGGGATGGATCCGCACCGCCAACCGCAAGGAAAGCCAGCTTCCATGAGCGACGATCCCGATTGCCTGGGCATGTGTGCCATCGACGGCGACGTCTGCACCGGCTGCGGCCGCACGCTGGACCAGATCAACGCCGCCCTGGACCGTGCCGAAAGCGATAACGACGGTGAGACCGCCCACCCGGCCGTCTGAGGCCGCCAGCCTTCTCCCGCGATGATCTCCGGCTGCCGCTGTTTCCTCCTCATCACCAGTCGTAAAAACGACCAAGGAGCAGCAAGATGGCCGACCAGCCCAACCGGAATCCGGCCGATGCCGGCCGCAGCGAATCGCCGCAGAAGCCAGCCGACACCGACAAGGCCGGCGTCGGTAAGATCAGCCGCGTCACCGAGAAAGCCCAGGAGGAAGCCGCCAAGGACCGCGCCCGCGAAGGCGGCTACCAGTAGGCGGCAACCATCCCAAAGCGAGACGGCCCGGCTCTCCACCTGGGAGGCCGGGCCGCTTCTTTTTGGGGTGGCGCCGGACCGGCATTCGTTCTGTAAAGGGATTGGTCGCGGGCCAAGTTCGTGAAGCACGCCACAGCGGATCAAAGGGCCGATGCGTATCGTCATCCTCATCCTGCCGATCCTGGCTTGTCCGAGGAGATGAACAATGACGAGCGACCTCACCTTGTCCCAGAGCATCACCAACGCGGCTGATCTGATCGACTGCGTTGCCCAGCGCGAGGCTTACCGTCGCGCGACCGAACTTATCGGGCCGGCTTTGGGGCGCGTCGGCGGCAACATGGCGGTTGGGGTGATGGATGGGTTCACCGCGCTATCGCAGCAATCCTCGGAAGGCTGAGCCGGCCGCGCACTTCGCCATCATGGAGATCAGGGCCCGGCAAGATCGCCCCGGCACAACCCACCGGGCGGCAGCAATTGCCCATCGGGTATCGATAAGCGGGGCGTCCGATCACGATGGCAAACGATGGCAAACGATGGCAAATGCCCGGCCTCCCGACGACATTCCATGCACCAAGGCCACAGGGGAACTCCTCCCCCATGGCCCCGTCATTCAACCGTTAAACCCGCCGTCCTCAGAACGGCATGATGATGTCGTACAGCTGCTGGCCATAGCGCGGCTGCTGGACGTCGGTGATCTGGCCGCGGCCGCCGTAGGAGATGCGGGCTTCGGCGATCTTCTCGTAGCTGATGGTGTTCTGCGCGGTGATGTCTTCCGGGCGGATCACGCCGTGGATTTGCAGGTCGCGCAGCTCGTAATTGACGCGGACTTCCTGGCGGCCCTGGATGACCAGATTGCCGTTGGGCAGGGATTGGACCACCAGCGCCGCCACCTTCAGGTCGATCTGCTCGTTGCGGTTCACCGACCCCTTGCCGTCGTTCGACGTGTCGCTCGACAGGTCCACCAGGCTGGAGGCCGAGGCGCCGGCCGGCAGGACGCGGCTCAGCGTGGCGCCTTCCAGGCCGAACAGGCTCGGCATGCCGGCCTTCTCGGTGTTGGCGCGCGACCGCTTGCTCTCGTTCGACAGCTTGGCCTGATCGGCGATGGAGATGTTGATCGTCAGGATGTCGCCGACCTTGGCCGCGCGCTGGTCCTTGAAGAAGGCCTTCGCGCCGGTCCGCCACAGCGAGTTCGGGTTGCGCTCCGTCGGCAGCGGGGTCGGCATCGGCAGGCTGATCGGCTGATAGCCGGGCTTGGCCTGCGGATCCTGGATGCCGGACATCTCCGGGGCCTTGCCGATGTCGGCGATGCGCGAAGCGGCGCCGCAGGCGGTCAGGGAGGTGGCGGCGGCGGCGACCATCGCGAGGCGGATCAGACGGGCGGTCATGGTGGCGGACATTGGAGCTTTCTCCTTACTGCGCGATGGTGCCGGGCTTTGCCACGGCGACGACGTTGGGGCCTGCGACCGTCGCTTCGACGATGCGGTTGGATTGGGTGTTCACGACGCGGATCACCTCGCCCTTCCCGCCGTCCTGCAGGGCCTTGCCCTGGGTGGTCAGCGTCATGGACGGCGTCTGCAGGGTGATGGTGACCATGGCGCCCTTGTCGACCATGCGCGGCGATTGCAGGTCGCGCAGGCGGACGGGCTGGTTGGTGGACACGCCGCGCTTCGGGGTCATGCCGATCAGCTGGGCGTCGGTGGCGGCGGTGTCGCTGGTGGTCTGGTCGGCACGCATGTCCTGCCAGTCGATGTCGCCCGGGCCGATGATGTCGCCGGGCAGGACGCGGCGCGACAGCACCGGGATCTGCACCACGCCGAAGGCGCGGCCGGAAACCGGCAGGCGCACCTGGCTGCCGGTCACCACGATCTCGGCGGCGAAGCGGCCCTGGACCGGGCTGTAATAGAGGTTCTCCACCGCCAGCCCGCCGGCGCCCTGGGGGGCGCGCAGTTCGACCGCGCGGTTGTCCAGCTCCATCTGCAGCCGGCCGGCGGTGATGACCCGCGACAGCGCGTCGGACAGAACCGCCTCGACATGCGGCATGCCATAGACCACATCGGGCGCCGGGGCCGCCATGCCGGCAGCCGGAGCCGCAACCGTGGCGGCCTGCACCGTGACCGGAAGGGTCAGCAGGGCGGCGCCGAGGATCAGGGCGGGCAGGCGGCGGTTGGCGAGGTGGCGGATCATGGCGGTGGTTCCCGATGTGAAGGCTGAAGCGAAGCGCCGGGGGCATTACCCCACGCGCCGTTACTTCATCTGGCTGGCCTGCTGCATCATCTCGTCTGTGGTCTTGATGACCTTGGAGTTCATCTCGTAGGCGCGCTGGGCGGTGATCAGGGTCGTGATCTCCTGCACCACATTGACGTTGGAGGTCTCCAGCGCGCCTTGGGTGACGCGGCCGAAGCCGGGGGCGCCGGGGTTGCCGGTCACCGACTGGCCCGATGCGCCGGATTCCAGGAACAGGTTGTCGCCGGTGGCTTCGAGGCCGGCCGCGTTGGCGAAGGTGGCGAGCTGGAGCTGGCCGACATTCTGGGTGGCGGTCTGACCGTCCAGCTTCACCAGCACCTCGCCCGACGAGTTGATCGAGATGTCGACGGCGTCGGTCGGGATGGTGATGTTCGGCTGGACCGGATAGCCGTCGGCGGTGACGATCATGCCTTCCGGCGACAGCTTGAAGTTGCCGGCGCGGGTATAGGCGGTGTCGCCGCTGGGCAGCGTCACCTGGAAGTAGCCCGACCCGTTGATCGCGACATCCAGCTTGTTGTCGGTGATGTTCAGGTTACCCTGTTCCAGCACGCGGGCCACAGCGGCGACGCGCACGCCGGCACCCACCTGCACGCCGGTCGGCACCACGGTGCCGGCATCCGACGAGGTCGAGCCGATGCGGCGGAAATTCTGGTACAGCAGGTCCTGGAACTCGGCCCGCTGCTTCTTGTAGCCGGTGGTGGTCGAGTTGGCGATGTTGTTGGAGATCGTCTCGACGTTGAGCTGCTGGGCGATCATGCCGGTGGCGCCGATGGCGAGGCTGCGCATTGTGGTCTTCTCCTCTCGTCGTCGGTCTGGTTCAGGCCGTCCGGCCCAGACGCTGGATCATCGTGCG
The DNA here is from genome assembly GCF_003116065.1 of Azospirillum sp. TSO5. Classification (NCBI taxonomy): domain Bacteria; kingdom Pseudomonadati; phylum Pseudomonadota; class Alphaproteobacteria; order Rhodospirillales; family Azospirillaceae; genus Azospirillum; species Azospirillum sp. TSO5. Next base: position 89,886 of record NZ_LGQY01000006.1, read on the forward strand.
GATACGTTCGTGCTCGTTTTCGATCATCCGCTGGGCGGACATGTACTGACGCTGGATTTCGATCATCTGCGTCATCTCGACGACGGGCTTAACGTTAGAACCCTCAAGCAAACCCTGTGCCACTTTCGTCTCGGCCGGCGCCGGCTCCGGCTGCTCGTCGCTGACATACAGGCCGTTGCCGACCTCGGTCATCAGCTGCTCGTTCTTGAAGGTGACGATGTTCAGCTTGCCGACCGGGCCCAGTTCGGTGGCGACGGTGCCGTCGCCGCTGACCTTCACGTCGCCGGTGCCGGCCGGAATGGTGATGGGCTGGCCGTTGTTGGCCAGGACGGGCAGGCCGCCGGCATCAACCAACTGGCGCTGGTCGTTCAGGCGGAAATTGCCGGCGCGGGTGTATCGCGGGCCGCTGGCGGTATCGACGGTGAAATAACCCTGGCCGGTCAGCGCCAGATCCAGTGGATTGCCGGTCTGTGTCATGGCGCCGTTGGCGAGATCACGCACCACCGCGCGGTCCTGGACGAAGCTGACCTTCTCATGCAGGCCGGGCTTTTCCAGGAATTCGGTGAACATCATCCGCTGGTTCTTGTAGCCGGTCGTGTTCATGTTCGCGATGTTGTTCGACGTCACGTCCAGCTGGCGTTGCAGCGCCATCTGGCGCGACAGGGCGACGTAGATCGAATTTTCCATCTTGCGGCCTCTTCACCTTGCGAACGGATCGGGCGACAGCGTCCGACCGGCGGAAAGGGTATTGCAGGCGGCGTGCCAACTTCGCGAAGTGCTGGAAATCCGCAGAGTCCGGGCAAGGCGAGGGCGTTCCCGCCGCATGGGGCAGGGGGTGCCGGGCAGAATCTGCCGGGGTAGGGGCGTTCCTTGCCGAGTTGGACCGGGCAAGACTCTCCCGTTCCCGCCGCAGGGTCGGTGCGGCAGGGCGATGGACCATGGTCCCGCCTTTCCCAAGGGGATTGCGGGCGGTCGCGGTCGGACTCCGGACGCGGAGTGCCGGGCAGACCCAATCAAGAACCGTGCCGAAATGGTGACAGAGGCGGGAAACCTGCCCGTCCGGGGCGGTCCATTCCCCACTCGAAAGGAGTTATTAACTATCCCAAAAGTAGCTTTGACCTTGTTAGGCGGGTGAAAGCCTGAGCCGTTGCGCACCTCGAACGATCCCAGGATGTCATGGCTGCCGAAACCGACGCCGGTGAACTGACCGACGGCCTGCCCCGGAAGAAATTCAGTGGCAAGAAGCTGGTCCTGTTCGTCGTTCTTCCTCTGGTCCTGCTGATCGGCGCCGGTGCCGGCGTCTATTTCTCCGGCCTGCTCGACAGCTTCCTGGGGAAGGAGAAGCCGGCGGCGGAGGGCGAACAGGCCGCCGCCGCGGAGGGCGAACATGGGGCGGAGGCCGGCAAGGCCGATCCGCACGCGGCACCCATCTTCTACGATCTGCCGGACATGCTGGTGAACCTGAACACCGGCAACAAGCGTCCGGCCTTCCTGAAGATCAAGATCTCCATCCAGCTGTCGAAGCCGGAGGATGTCGGTGCGGTGGAACATGTGCTGCCGCGCATCATCGACAACTTCCAGGTCTACCTGCGCGAATTGCGGCTGGAGGACCTGCGTGGGTCGGCCGGCATGTACCGGCTGCGCCAGGAACTGCTTCTGCGCATCACCGCCGCCGCTTTTCCGGTGAAGGTGAAGGACGTGCTGTTCAAGGAAATGCTGGTCCAGTGAGGGCCCGGTCAGCTGGGGATAAGGGCCGATGAGCGACACCGGTGAACTGAGCGAAGAGGAACGGCTTGCCGCGGAATGGGCGGCATTGGCCGAGGACAGCGGCGATGTCGGCGACATGGGCGGCGGTGGTTCGACGCGCGTCCTGAACCAGGACGAGATCGACAGCCTGCTGGGATTCGACCAGGGTGGCGCTGGCGACGGCGACAACTCCGGCATCATGGCGCTGGTCAACTCGGCGCTGGTCAACTACGAACGCCTGCCCATGCTGGAGGTGGTCTTCGACCGCCTCGTCCGCATGATGTCCACGTCCTTGCGCAATTTCACTTCCGACAACGTCGAAGTCAGCCTCGACCAGATTTCCTCGGTTCGTTTCGGCGATTACCTGAACTCCATCCCGCTGCCGGCGATGCTGTCGGTGTTCAAGGCGGAGGAATGGGACAATTACGGCCTGATGGTCGTCGACTCCGCGCTGATCTATTCCATCGTCGACGTGTTGCTGGGCGGCCGGCGCGGCACGGCGGCGATGCGCATCGAAGGCCGCCCCTACACCACCATCGAACGCAACCTCGTGGAACGCATGGTCCATGTGGTGCTGTCCGACCTGTCCGCCGCCTTCGATCCGCTGTCGCCCGTCACCTTCCGCTTCGACCGGCTGGAGACCAACCCGCGCTTCGCCACCATCGCGCGGCCCGCAAACGCGGCGGTGCTGGTCAAGCTGCGCATCGACATGGAGGATCGCGGCGGCCGGCTGGAGCTGATGATCCCCTACGCGACGCTGGAGCCGGTGCGTGAGCTGCTGCTCCAGATGTTCATGGGCGAGAAGTTCGGCCGTGACTCGATCTGGGAAACCCACTTGGCCTCGGAGCTGATGGTGACGGACGTCGATCTGTCGGCCGTGCTCGACGAGGTGACGATGACCCTGCACGACGTGCTGAACTGGCGCGTCGGCACCCGCATCCTGCTGAACGCCACCCCAGACGGAGCGATAGAGCTGCGCTGCGGCGACGTGTCGATGTTCCAGGGGCGGATGGGGCGCAAGGGCGGGCACATCGCCGTCCGCCTGGAAAAGGAACTGCCCAAGCAGGAGGTCATGAGGCTATGAGTCCGCTGGTCTCCATCATCATCGACGTCGTGATGGTCGGCCTGCTGGCCGCGACCATCGCCTACGCGATCATCCTGAACCGGCAGATCATCGCGCTGCGCGAGAGCCGCGGCGAGATGGCCGAACTGATCCAGGGTCTGAACGACGCGATGGCGCGGGCGGAGACCGGCGTGCGCACGCTGAAGAAGGCGGCCAGCGACACCGGCGAGGACCTTCAGCGCACGGTGAACAAGGCGCAGACCCTGCGCGACGAGCTGGAGTTCATGATCGAAGCCGCCGACGCGCTTGCCAACCGGCTGGGCAATGTCGGGGAACGTGATGGTAGCCGCGATTCCGGCCGGCGAGACAGCGGCCGTGATGGTGGCCGCTCCACCGCCGTGGCCCCGGCGCTGGCCTCGCGTGCTCCCGCCAAGGCGCCGCTGGTGGCGCCGCGCCCGGCCCTGCGCAGCCTGCCGGTCGAGGACGACCACGACCATGACGACCACGCTCCGCCGCCGGCCCGGCTGGACGCGCCGCCGCGCCGCGCCGTCGCCCGCGCCGAACCGCCGGCCGAGGCGCGCGACCCCATCACCCGGGATGGCGAGAGCCTGTCCAGGGCCGAACGTGAACTGCTGCAGGCGATCGAAAATGCCGGCAAGGGGCTTGGATGACCATGCGCACCAGTGACGGCAAGCCCGCGTCGGCGGGCGGCGAACCCAAGGTCGTGATCCGCCCGGCTGGAGCCGCCCCGACCGGCGTCCGCACTTCGCCCACGCTGGCCGCCCAGCAGGCGCAACTGCCGGCGGTTCGTCCCGCAACCGGCAAGGTCCCGGCCAAGGCTTCGGCGAAGAAGGGCAAGGCGAAGGCCAAGGCGCGCAAGCCGGCGTCGCCGCGCGTGCCGCTGACCGAGCGGCTGCGCGCCCGGGTGCGCGGTGCCCGTTTCCGCCTTCTGCCGCTGACCATCTTCGTGGCGGTGCTGATGCTGGGCGTGCGCGTCGGCGACCTGTGGCGCCTCGCCACCCACGACGCCCGCCTGCCGGACTTCCCGGTCACCCTCGCCCAGGGGCCGCAAAGCTCCACTCCGGCGACGCCGCCCACTCAGATGCCACCGGGTCAGCCGCCGTCCGCCACGACGAAGCCGGCCGGCAAGGACGCGCCGCCGGCGCCCGGCGGGGCGAGCGGCCCGGCCAATGCTCCGGCCGCCAACGCGCCGCTGGCGCCGCTCGGCCCCATCGACAACCAGGAACTGCTGCAGCATTTCGCCGAGCGCCGCGCCGAGATCGAGCGCCGCACCAAGGAGATGGAACAGCGCGAAGCCCTGCTGTCCGCCGCCGAGAAGCGGATCGAGCAGAAGGTGGCGGAGATGGAGAAGACCAAATCCGACATCCAGAAGCTGATGGCGCAGGGCGATCAGCAGCAGTCTGCGCAGCTCGACAGTCTGGTGAAGATCTACGAGACGATGAAGCCCAAGGACGCCGCCCGCATCTTCGAGCAACTCGACATGCCGGTGCTGCTGGGCGTGATCCAGAAGATGAAGGAACAGAAGACCGCCCCGATCCTGGCCGCCATGGACCCGGTCAAGGCCAAGGAGGTCACCTCGGCGCTGGTGGAGCGGCGCGTGCCGCTGTCGGCGACGGTCACGGCGCCGAAGTAGGGGGCGGTTTTACTTGGTGGGTATAGCTGTGGTGCCCCCTCCCTAACCCTCCCCCTCTTCGAGGGAGAGGGAACTGCCGCCGTCCTACAAATCTACCCTCTACCGCCGAAGGCGGGGGAGGGAGGGACCCGCTCGCAAGAGCGGGAGGGAGGGGGCACTCGTGAGCACCCCACCCAACCTCACATGAACCGGTTGTTCTTCGGGAACCCGTTCGGCGGCATCTTGCCCTGGCCGGCGCGGTCGCCCATCCAGCCGGTCAGGTCGGTGACGTTGAAGTTGCGCTCGCCGTTCTTCCAGCTCAGGCCCTCGGCCAGCGTGAAGGTCTTCACGTCGGCAACGCTGGCGTCCTTGTACTTCTGAAGCTGAACGCCCTTGCCGCGGGTCATCACTGGCACCTGTTCCAGCGGGAAGACCAGCATCTTGCGATTGTTGCCGATGATGGCGACGGTGTCGCCGGTCACCGGATGGCAGATGCGGGCCGACTTGCCGTCCTCCAGGTTCAGCACCTGTTTGCCGGCGCGGGTCTGGGCCAGCACCTCCGCCTCCTCGACGCGGAAGCCGCGGCCATCCTCCGACACCACCATCAGGGTGCGGCCGGGCTGGTGGCGGAACAGGTCGACGATGTCGACGTCGTTGCCGAGGTCGATCATCAGCCGAACCGGCTCGCCGAAGCCGCGGCCACGCGGCAGCTTGTCGACGCCGATGGTGAAGAACTTGCCGTTGCTGGCGAAGACCAGAAGCTTGTCGGTCGTTTCGCACCGCTCGATGAAGCCGCGCGAATCGCCGTCCTTGTACTTCACGTCCTCTGCCTCGGCGTCGGTCAGGTGGCCGCGCACCGTGCGGATCCAGCCCTTGGCGGAGCAGACGACCGTTACCGGCTCGCGTTCCACCAGCGCATCCAGCGGCACCTCGATCACCGCGGGCGCGTCGGCCACGTCGGTGCGCCGCTTGCCGAGCGCGCCGGTGCCGAACTTCTTCTTGATCTCGGCGACACCCTCGGCGATCCGCTTCCAGCGCAGGGCTTCGTCGCCCAGCAGTTCCAGCAGGCCGTTCTTCTCCTTGGTCAGGGCGTCGTGCTCGCGCCGGATCTCCATCTCCTCCAGCTTGCGCAGGTTGCGCAGGCGCATGTTGAGGATGGCATCGGCCTGGACGTCGGTCAGGGTGAAGGCGCGGATCAGCTCCTGCTTGGGCTCGTCCTCCTCGCGGATGATGCGGATGACCTCGTCCAGGTTCAGATACGCGGCGAGATAGCCGCCGAGAACCTCCAGCCGGTGATCGATCTGTTTCAGCCGGTGGTTGGACCGGCGGACCAGCACCTCGTGCCGGTGGTCGAGGAAGGCCTGCAGCACCTCGCGCAGGTTCATCACCCGCGGCACATGATCCGCACCCAGCACGTTCATGTTCATCGAGAAGCGGATTTCCAGGTCGGTCGCCTGGAACAGCGAGGCCATCAGCACCTCGGGATCCACGTTCCGGCTCTTCGGCACCAGGACGAGGCGGACGTCCTCCGCCGATTCGTCGCGGACGTCCTCCAGCAGGATCAGCTTCTTGGCCAGCAGCAGCTCGGCGATCTTCTCGACCAGCCGGGCTTTCTGCACCTGATAGGGCACCTCGGTGACGACGATCTGCCAAGTGCCCTGGCCCAGCTTCTCCACCTCCCAGCGGGCGCGCAGGCGGAAAGCGCCACGGCCCGTGCGGTAGGCTTCGATCACATTCTGCCGCGACTCGACCAGCACGCCGCCGGTGGGGAAATCCGGGCCGGGCATGAAGTTGACCAGCGTCTCGATCGAGGCGTCGCGGTGCTTGATCAGGTGGCGCAACGCGTCACAGATCTCGCCGACATTGTGCGGCGGGATGTTGGTGGCCATGCCGACGGCGATGCCGCTCGACCCGTTGGCCAGCAAATTGGGGAAGTTGGCGGGCAGAACCGCCGGTTCATCGCCGTCGCCGTCGTAGGTCGGGCGGAAATCGACCGCGTCCTCGTCGATGCCCTCCAGCAGGGCCTTGGCGACTTCGGTCAGGCGGGCTTCGGTGTACCTCATCGCCGCGGCGTTATCGCCGTCGATGTTGCCGAAATTGCCCTGGCCGTCGACCAGCGGATAGCGGACGGAGAAATCCTGCGCCAGACGCACCAGCGCGTCATAGACGGAGGTGTCGCCATGCGGATGGAACTTACCGATCACGTCGCCGACGACGCGGGCCGACTTCTTCGGCGGCGTGGTCGGTTCCAGCCGGAGCTGGCTCATGGCGAACAGCAGCCGCCTGTGCACCGGCTTCAGCCCGTCGCGCACGTCGGGCAGCGAGCGGGACATGATGGTGGACAGCGCGTAGCTGAGATACCGCTCGCCGAGCGCGTCGGCCAGCGGCTTTTCCAGAATCTCGGAGGCGGGGTTTTGCGGCTTCATGATGATGGGGTCTAGCAGTTTCAGGCGGAACGCGCTACCGCGTTCGCGTAACGTTCTCTCAACCGTTCACGCGCGGGCGGCAGCGGCCCGTTCAGCACGTGGCGTTCCAGGAAATGGGCGGTCAGCCGCAGCCCGTCGGCCACCGCCACCGGTCCGCCACCGCCGCGCCCGGCCAGGAAGTCGGGCAGGGGAAGCAGCCGGTCGCGATAAGGCTCGCCCACCGACGCGGTCACCGCGCGGCCAGTGCGCGGGCTGACATAGGCGAGATAGTCGTTGGCCCCCGACACCGCGCACCGGTCGAGGTCGAGGCCGAATCCAAGCTCCGCCAGCAACCCGATCTCCCACCGTACATAGCTCTCGGCCCAGGCCGGGTTGTCGAGCAGGTCGAACAGGGCGAGCAGCCCGTCGAACAGGGCAGGGTGCGCCTCCCGCTCCGGCAGGGCGGCCTCGACCAGCGCGCAGGCGCTGATCAGCGCGGCCAGAGCCTGCGCGTCGTCGAAGAAGTTGGCGGCATAGCCCTTCACCGGCTCCAGCGTGAAATGGCCGAGATGCTCCGGCAGCCGGCCGCGCCAGCGGGCGTGGACCAGCGTCCCCGGCTCCAGCGTGCCGCGCTGGCGCGCCGACCGGCCGCCCATCACCATGCCGGCATGGCGGCCGTGCTCGCGCGTCAGCAGAGTCGCGACGGCGGACCCTTCCCCCTGGGGGCGGGCGGACAGAACGATTCCCTGATCGGACCAATCCATCGGTGCCGGTCCCGGATGAGGTGGCGAGCTATCCTAATATAGGAAAAGATTTCGCAGATGGAACCCTTGGCAACCAAGTTGGCCGGCCCGTCGCATGCATTTATGGTTTCTTCACCAAAATGCCACTACCATCGGAGGCTCAACGGTGGGAGGCCCCACCAATCGCTGACCGCCGACTGGTCCGACGAGGGGTCTTGAACACCAACATCGACCGATATCTGCTGGCGGAAAAGGCCGGAACCGAAGGCGTCTGGGATTGGGACCTGCGCAGCGACACGCTGTACCTCTCCCCCCGCTTCAAGGAGTTCCTCGGGCTGCCGCCGGGCGATTCAAGCCGCGGCTCCAACCGGCCGAACGACTGGCTGTCGCTGGTCCACCCGGAGGACGTCGACTGGCTGCATGCGTCCTTCGAGGCGCAGATGGTCGGTCTGTCCGTTCCCTTCCAGATCGAACACCGCGTCCGCCGCGTCGACTCCACCGCCGCCGCGACGCCGCACTGGCGTTGGCTGGTCTGTCGCGGCATGGCGGTGATGGACGATTCGGGGGAGCCGATCCGGCTGGTGGGATCGGTCGCCGACATCACCGACCGCAAGCACGCCGAAAAGGAACTGCGTCGCAGCGAGGAACGCTATGCGCTCGCCGCTGCGGCCAGCAACGATGGGCTCTATGACTGGGATCTGGTCACCGACCGCGTCTATTTCTCGCCGCGCTGGGCGTCGCTGCTGGGGCTGTCGCCGGGCGAGCTGACCGACAATCCGCAGGAATGGCTTGGCCGCATCCTTCCGGCCGACCGGGCGATCCTGACCGACGCGATGGCGGCACTCGGCGGGGCAGCGGCAGGTGTAGAGGCAGGGGCCGAATCGGAAGCGGCCTTCCAGGTCGAATACCGCATGCGCAACGCCGCCGGGGCGATCCGCTGGATGGCCTGCCGTGGCATCGCCGTGCTGGACGCCGACGGTAGGCCGACCCGGTTGGTCGGCAGCCAGGCCGACGTGACCGACCGCAAGACCGCCGAACAGCGCCTGCGCCAGAGCGAGGAGCGCTATGCCCTTGCCGCCGCCGGGGCCGCCGACGGGCTGTGGGACTGGCACATCGACAGCGGCGAGGTCTATTACTCGCCGCGCTGGAAGGCGATGCTGGGCTTCGAGGAGGCGGAGATCGCCGGTTCCATCGACGAATGGTTCCAGCGGGTCACGCCCGGCGACCTGGACGGGCTGCGCACCGCGCTCAACCTGCATCTGACCGGCGAACGCCCGCATCTCCAGCATGAATTCCGCATCCGCGATAAGGCCGGGCTGGAATTGTGGATGCTGGTGCGCGGATTGGCTGTCCGGAACGAGAAGGGCTGCGCCGTCCGCATGGCCGGCTCGATGACCGACATCACCGCGCGCAAGAAGGCCGAACAGCAGATCCTGTTCGATGCCGTCCACGACAGCATGACCGGCCTGCCCAACCGCACGCTTCTGCTGGACCGCATCGGGCAGGCGTTGGACCGCAACCGCCGCGCCGGCGCCCGGCCCTTCGCCACCATCATCATCGACCTGGACCGCTTCAAGGCGATCAACGACGCGCTCGGCACCAGCGCTGGCGACCGCGTGCTGCGCATCATCGCCAGACGTCTCGACGCCAGCCGCCGCGTCGGCGACACGCTGGCCCGGCTGTCGGCCGACGAGTTCGCCGTTCTGGTGGACGAACTGGACGATGCCGGCGACGCGCTGGAGGCGGCGGAACGCATGGCCCGCTCCATCTCGCGGCCGGTCACGCTGGAGGAGGGGCGCGACATCGTGCTGACCGCCTCCATCGGCGTGGCGTTGAGCCAGACCGGCTACGACCGGGCGGAGGACATGCTGCGCGACGCCAGCCTCGCCATGTACCGGGCCAAGAGCGGCGGGCGCGCGCGCATCGACGTGTTCGACGCCAACCTGCGCCGGCAGGCGATGGCCGCGATGCAGATGGAGGCTGACCTGCGGGCGGCCTTGGAGCAGGGGCAGCTCTGTCTGCATTACCAGCCTATCGTCCTGCTGGAGACCGGCGCCATCGCCGGCTTCGAGGCGCTGATGCGTTGGAACCACCCCGACCGCGGTCTGGTCTCTCCCGCCGAGTTCATCCCGCTGGCCGAGGAGACCGGGCTGATCGCGCCGATGGGCCGCTGGGCGCTGGGCGAAGCGGTTCGGCAACTGGCGGCGTGGCAGGCTCGCTTCCCCCGCGCCACGCCGCTGTTCATGAGCGTCAACGTCTCCACCCGCCAGTTCCGCGACGACGACATCGTCGGCGCGGTGCGCGACCTGCTGGACGAGGTGCCGATCCCGCCGTCCAGCCTGAAGCTGGAATTGACCGAAAGCCTGCTGGTCCAGGATCCGGACGAATGCCGGATGCTGATGCAGAGCCTGCGCGACATGGATGTCCGCCTGTCGATCGACGATTTCGGCACCGGCTATTCCTCTCTGGCCTATCTGCACAAGCTGCCGGTCGACGTGCTGAAGATCGACCGCAGCTTCGTCCGGGCGGTGTCGACGGGGGAGGGCAACGCCGCCATCGTCCAGGTCATTGCCGGCCTTGCCACCATTTTGCGCCTGGATTGCGTGGCGGAAGGGGTGGAAACGGCGGACGAAGCGGTGTATCTGCGCGGTCTGTGCCAATACGCCCAGGGCTATCACTTCGCCCGCCCGGCCCTGCCGGAGGCGGTCGAGCGGCTGCTGGCCGCCGAGGACGAGCACATTGCCCTGCCAGCACCGGTGTAAGCCGCTGCCAGTCGTCGTTGTTTGGAGTTTGCCTGATGTCCGACCGCAACTGCGGTGAATGCACCCTCTGCTGCAAGCTGATGGGCGTACCCGAGCTGAAGAAGCCCGCCGCCAAATGGTGCGCGTCCTGCGACCAGGGCAAGGGCTGCTCGATCTACGATGAGCGGCCGCAATCCTGCCGGAACTTCCAGTGCTTCTGGCTGATGGACGAGAATTTCCCCGACGAGTTCCGCCCCGACCGCATCCACGCGCTGGCCGCCTTCAACGACGTCAAGGACAGTTGCGTCCTGCATGTCGATCCCGCCAAGCCGCGTGCCATGGGCAGTCCCGAGGTGCAGGCGCTGACCGACGCGCTGCTGAAGGTCTATTCCAAGGTGTTCTTCCTGTGCGGCAAGGAAAGCGCGATGATGCAGCGCTGAGGGAACGGGGCGCCTTGACGCCCCGGTTCCTTTACCGCTGAAGCCCGCTGTTGTGGACGTTCACCGCGTCCTCGATGCCGGCCGCCAGTATGCGGGCGACGCAGTCGTATCCGACGTCGTTCTGGTGGACGCCGTCGGGTCCGATCAGGTCGGCCATGGTCATCCCGCGGCTCTCCACCAGCGACCGCATGACGTCGAAGCGGTGGAACAGGCCGATGTGGTTGTCGGTGGCGATCCCGGTGATGCGGGTCAGCATCGGGGCGACGCCGGTCTTTTCCAGCATCTTCGGAGCGTATTGCAGGTCCATCAGCACCACATCGACCCCGGCGGCGCGCAGCCGCGCCACGCCTTGGCGGATGGACCGCTCGCTCAATCCCTGGTCTCCGTCGCGCAACACCGTGTTGGCGCCGACTTGCCAGATCACCAGATCGGGCTTGGCGCTCAGCGCATCGGCCTCGATCCGCTTTTCGGTCTGGTCGTCGGTCTCGCCGTTGATCCCCCGGTTCAGCACCGCGATGTCGGCATTGCGGAACCGCTCGCTCAGGTAATGGTCGAGCCGGGCCGGATAGGCCTTGTTCTGCGAACTCGCCCCCGCTCCGGCGGTGGAGGAGGAACCGATGGCGACGATCCGGATCGGCGCGCCGGCCGCGATGCGTTGTGACAGTTGCGGCAATGGCACCGACAGGGCCGAGGCGCCGCGCGGCAGCTGGCAGCTTGCGGACGCCTCGGATTCCGCGGCGAAGGCCGGGACGGAAACGGCGAAGGCGGCGATCAGCGACAGGATTCGGATGGCGGACGGCAGAACAGGGCTCAATTGCTCGCTCCGGTGCGCCGGCCGATCGACAGGGGGTCGATCATCGTCGCGACGCTTTGCGCCAGCAATTGTCCGATGCATTGGTGAACGAAATCATAAGCACGCTGTTTCGCCCCGTCCGATTCGTCGGTGAAATCGACGCGGCCATCCTCCACCCAGTAGCGCATGATGTCGTAGCGGGGAAAGTGGAAGACGTCCGAACTCTGGGCCAGCCAGGACATGTATGACACGTAGGGCGCGAAGTCGATCAGCTGCGCCGTGTGCATGCTGTACTGCATGTCCATGATGACGATATCGGCGCCGCGGCGCTGAACCTCGGCAATGCCCGACTGAAGGGCTGAACCGAAACTCTCCAGGTCCAGGCTGCGCATGGCGTCGACCGTGCCGGTCTGCCAGACGACCAGCGCCGGCCGCTGGTCCTCCACCGCCTGGGTCAGCGGGCCGACCATGGCGGGCGCCGCCTCGCCGGGCAGGCTCAGCACGGCGGTGCTGACCTCGCGGCCGGGCAGGCGGCGCTTCAGTTCGTTCTCCAGCCGGGCGGGATAGCCGACGATGCCGGGCCTGGACGGGGATTTGGCGGAATGAACGACCAGCACCGACAGCGGGCGCCCGGCGGCGAGCTGCGCCGAAACCCGCGGCAATCCGCTGCCGGGGGCAAGCACGGATTCCGGCACGACACAGGCGGAATCGACGGATGGGGCCGCCGGTTGGCCGGCAAGGACGCGATCCGGCGAAGCGAACAGCGCGGCCGCCAGCAGGATTGCCGTGACCGTCAGCATCTGTCGCTTCCGCCCTCGCCGTCCTCGCCCCATGAACTCGTCATGTGCCCATTTTCGTGGTGGCAGCAACCCGATGGCGCCGTGCCCGCTCCGCCGACTGGTACCAGTTCAGGAAGCGCGCCATCAGCACCATCGCGGCGATGCCGACCACGGTAACAAGGAACTGGGCGGAAAGCGAGCCGCTGACATGCACAAGCACGGTCTGCCCGGCGAAGGACAGCAGCACGCCCAGGCAGAACACGTGCAGCGACTGCTTCCCGCAGGCGAGCACCGGGGCGGCCAGGGATCCACGCAGCCAGGACGCCCCCGCCGGGACCAGCCACAGCACCAGATAGGCCAGCGCGAAGAAATGCAGCAGGCGCAGCGGGTCGAGGTCGGTCTTGCTGATGGGATAGAGGATCTCCGTCAGCCACACCGGGATCAGCGCGTGCAGCGGGGCGAATTTCCAGGACAATGTCAGAAACAGGCTGGCCAGCAGGATCACCGCCGCCGCGACACCCACCGGCCGGCGGAAGCGGGTCAGCACGGCCCGCAGGTCCGGCTGGAACTGCAGTGACGCGCCCAGCACGAACAGGAACTGCCAGGTGAAGGGGTTGAAGTACCAGACGCCGCCGTCGGGATAGGTCGGCAGGTTCCACCCCCACTGCCGCGCCGCCAGATACAGCGCGCCGGATCCCGCCAGTACTCCCAGAGGCCGGCGGCGCAGAGCCGGCAGCAGCAGCGGAAAGCCCAGCAGAAGCACGATGTAGAGCGGCAGCACGTCCAGGTTGGCCGGCCGGAATTTCAGCAGGATGGCCTGGGTCAGGGCGGTGACGGGATCCTGGAAATAGCCGGCGATGCCCATCTCCTCCGCGAACAGCGGACTGTCGAAGGCGCGGGCGGTGTAGGCGATCTGCGCGGTGTAGGCGAAGAACAGGATGATATAGGTGGCATACAGCGTCCAGCAGCGGTGCAGCACCTGCGCCGCCGCCATCGGCATTCCCTGCCGGTCCAGCGTCCGGCCATAGACCAGCGCGGCGGTGTAGCCGGAGATGAACACGAAGATCTCGGTGGCGTCGCTTAGTCCGAAATTGCGCGGCGTGGCCCACGAGATCTGGTTGGCCGGGATGTGATTCACGAAAATGAACCACAGGGCCAGACCGCGGAAGAAGTCCAGCCGCAGGTCGCGTGCGTCCGTCTCGTTCCCGCTCTCCGCAGCAGTCGCCTTCTTCATGGCCGCGTCTTTCATGGCCGTTCAACCCGCAAGTGCCTGTTCCGCCCTCTTCAACATTCCAGCCCGGCCGGGTTCCCGGGGCACGCCTTGCAAAAGATGGGGGTGCCGCCGCCGGAGTCGAGACGTTTAGCGTCGAATGGATGCGGAACACCAGCGGGCCTTTGATTGAATGAAACCCGCGGCTTCGCGCCGCAGCGTTAAACCTCTGAAATACAGGCTTCAATTCCCGATCGCGCTTGATCCCGACCGTTTGCTTCCTGCATAATCCGATTGGCAAAAGAAAGTTGGGGCGGATCGGCCGGAAGGCCGGCGGCAAGCCCGGATGGACGGGAGGAAACGCACACCAACGTCGGGACGCCATGGAACCGGGCGGATGGCGCAACGCGCCGGTGCCCACCGGTTCCATGGGTCCCGAGGGTGCGCCGTCCGGGTCGGTCGAGCGTGCATCCCACTCATTCCCGCTTTCCCTGCTCACCCGGCATCGCCCGGTCCCGTGAGGGGCCTGCCATGACCGGGTGCGGGCCGGCACGCCTTGGCAGGGTGTCCGCCGGTCCGGCAATAAGAACGCATAACAGAGAATGAACAAGGGAGCTTCTGCATGAAACGTCGTGCATTTCTGACCTCCGCCGGTGTGGGCGTCGCCGCCAGCACGCTTGCCGCCCCCGCCATCGCCCAGTCCACGCCCGAGATCAAGTGGCGCTGCGCCTCCAGCTTCCCGAAGAGCCTCGACACCATCTATGGCGGTGCGGAGTTCGTGGCGAAGCGCGTGGCCGAACTGACGGACGGCAAGTTCCAGATCCGCGTCTTCGCGGCTGGCGAGATCGTTCCGGCTCTGCAGGTTCTGGACGCGGTCAAGGACGGCACGATCGAGTGCGGCCACACCGTCTCCTATTACTACGTCGGCAAGGATCCGACCTTCGCCTTCGATGCGGCGATGCCGTTCGGCCTGAACGCCCGCCAGCAGAACGCCTGGATGACCCACGGCGGCGGCAAGGAGCTGATGGCGGAGTTCTTCGCCGGCCACAATCTGGTCGCCATCGGCGCCGGCAACACCGGCACGCAGATGGGCGGCTGGTTCCGCAAGGAAATCAAGACCGTCGAGGACCTGAAGGGCCTGAAGTTCCGCATCGGCGGCTATGCCGGCACCATCATGGCGAAGCTGGGCGTCGTGCCGCAGCAGATCGGCGGCGGCGACATCTATCCGGCGCTGGAAAAGGGCACCATCGACGGCGCCGAGTTCGTCGGCCCCTATGACGACGAGAAGCTCGGTTTCAACAAGGTCGCCAAGTACTACTACTATCCGGGCTGGTGGGAAGGTGGGCCGCAGGTCTCCATGATGTTCGGCAAGGAGAAGTTCGAGTCGCTGCCGCCGGCTTACAAGGCGGCGCTGCAGGCGGCCTGTTCCGACGCCACGCTCGACATGCTGGGCAAGTACGACGTCCAGAACATGACCGCGCTGAAGCGTCTGGTTGCCGCCGGCACCCAGCTGCGCCCCTTCCCGAACGAGGTGATGCAGGCCTGCTATCAGGCCTCCATCGAAGTGTATGAGGAAGAGGCGGCGAAGAACGAGAAGTTCCGCAAGATCTACGAGGCGTGGAAGAAGTTCCGCGAGGAAGAGTATCTGTGGTTCCGCGTCGCCGAATACAGCTTCGACCGCTTCGTCTACGCGGCCCCGCCGCTTGAGAAGAAGAAGTAAGAAGTTTTGGGTGGGGGCGTCAGCTTCGATTGTCCCCACCCTAACCCTCCCCCGCCCGGCCTATGGCCGGTCCGATCGCAGGGGAGGGGACAAGTGCTTATGCGTGAGAGGGGCGGCAGTTCCTCCCCTGCGGAGCGGGGGAGGTTAGGTGGGGGCATTCGAAGCCAACCACTCTCAAACCTCGATCACCAGCCCATCATACGATGGCTCGACCCCCTCCGGCAGAATCCGCCGCAGGCTGTCGTAGTCCATGCTGTTGTCCATGTGGGTCAGATAGGCCCGCCGTGGCTTCACCCGCTCGATCCACTCCAGCGTCAGCGCCAGATGGGCGTGCACGGGGTGGGGAGGCTCGATCCGGCCGCAATCGACAATCCAGGTATCCACCCCCGCCAGCGCCTCGAACGCGCTGTCATCCAGCCGCACCACGTCGGTTGAATAGGCGAAGCGCCCGAACCGGTAGCCGACCGTCCGCATATAGCCGTGGTCCTGTTCGAACGGCGTCACCTCCAGCCCTTTCACGCTGAACGGGCCGTCGACGCGGTGCGTTTTCAGCACCGGCCGGTAGAAGGGATATCCTTCGGGCAGCGGATCGAAGCAGTAGGGGAAGCGGGTTTCGATGTCCCGCAGATGCTCGTCCCAGCCATAGGCGTCGATCGGCGCATGCATGTGCCGGCAGATCTCGCGCAGCTCGTCGATGCCGTGGCAATGGTCGGCATGCTGGTGAGTCCACAGCACGGCATCCAGCCGCGCACAGCCGCTGTCCAACAGCTGCTGCCGCAGGTCGGGGGAGGTGTCGACCAGCACCGACACCTCGCCGCTCTCCACCAGCACCGACGGGCGCATGCGGCGGTTCTTCGAATTGGCGGGATCGCAGCGGCCCCATTGGCCGCCGGGTATGCCGGCGATCACCGGCACGCCGCGCGACCCGCCACAGCCAAGGACGGTCACGCGCATCGCGCCGGTTGATGCGCCGTCCACTGTCATGCAGCCGCCTTGTCGAACAGGCGGAAGAAATTGTCGGTGGTGACCCGCGCCAGTTCCTCCGCCGACACGCCCTTCACTTCGGCCACGCAGGCCGCGGTATGGGCGACGTAAGCCGGCTCGTTGCGCTTGCCGCGGAAGGGGATCGGCGCGAGGTAAGGCGCATCGGTCTCCACTAGGATGCGGTCGAGCGGCACGTCCTTCACAATGGCGCGCAGGTCTTCCGACTTCTTGAAGGTGACGATCCCGGACAGCGACAGGCTGAAGCCGTACTCCACCGCCTCTTCCGCCAGCGCCCGGCCGGAGCTGAAGCAATGCAGCAGCCCCTTCACCGGCTGGCCGGCCGCTTCCTCCTTGACGATCCGCATGGTGTCGTCGTCGGCATCGCGGGTGTGGATGATCAGCGGCAGGCCGGTCTCCAGGCTGGCGCGGATGTGCCGGCGGAAGCACTCCTGTTGCTGGTCGCGCGGGCTCTTGTCATAGAAGTAATCGAGCCCGGTTTCGCCGAGCCCGATCACCTTGGGATGGCGTGACAGTTCCACCAGCGTTTCGGTCGTGGTGATGGCGAACTCCTCCTGCGCCTGGTGGGGATGGACCCCCACCGAGCAGAGGATGTCGTCATACCGCTCCGCCACCGCCAGGATGCGGTCGAACCGGCTGATGTAGGTGCAGATGGTGACCATCCGCCCGATGCCGGCCTGCCGGGCGCGGTCGACGACCGCGTCCAGTTCTTCGGCGAAATCGGGAAAGTCGAGATGGCAATGGCTGTCGACGAGCATCAGGGAACTCAGGCCTTCGGTTCTTCGACGTAACGCGGGAAGACGCCCTGCGGCGTCGGCAGCGGCGTGCCGGCGGCCAGCGCCCCCGACGGACCCAGCGTGCCGAAGCCGCGCGCATCCGGTCCCAGCGCCAGCAGGTCGAGGATCTTGGCGGAGCTGTCCGGCATCACCGGCTGGGTCAGGATGGCGAGATGACGGATCGTCTCCGCCAGCACATACAGCACGGTGGCCATGCGCGCCGGATCGGTCTTTTTCAGCGCCCACGGGGCCTGTTCGTCGACATAGCGGTTGGCGTCGCCGACCACGGCCCAGATGGCGTCCAGCGCCTTGTGGAACGCCTGCGCCTTGATCTCTGCCCGGACGATGTCCAGCATGCCGTAAGCCGAGCCGAGCAGCGCGTTGTCAGCCTCGGTGAAGGCCCCCGGCGTCGGCACGGCGGCGCCGCAGTTCTTGCCGATCATCGACAGGACGCGCTGCACCAGATTGCCGTAATCGTTGGCAAGGTTGCCGTTGATCCGGTTGACCATCTGCTTGTGCGAGAAGTCGCCGTCATTGCCGAACGGCACTTCGCGCAGCAGGAAATAGCGGGTCTGGTCGAGGCCGTAGGTGTTGACCAGCGTTTCCGGCGCGATGACGTTGCCCAAGGACTTCGACATCTTCTGGCCTTCGATCGTCCACCAGCCATGGGCGAAGACACGGCGGGGCGGCTGCAGGCCGGCGGCCATCAGGAAGGCCGGCCAATAGACGGCGTGGAAGCGCAGGATGTCCTTGCCGACCATGTGCAGGTCGGCCGGCCAGTACGTGGCATACTCCCCCGTCGTGTCGGGATAGCCGACGGCGGTGATGTAGTTCGCCAGCGCGTCGAGCCAGACATACATGATGTGGGCGTCGTCGCCCGGCACCGGGATGCCCCACTTGAAGGTGGTGCGGCTGACCGACAGGTCCTTCAGCCCCGACTTGACGAAGGACATCACCTCGTTGCGCTTGCCGGCCGGCGCGATGAAATCCGGGTTCTGTTCATAGAACTCGATCAGCCGGTCCTGCCAGGCCGAGAGCTTGAAGAAATAGGAGGGCTCCTCCACCCATTCGCACTCGGCGCCGGTGGGGGCGATCTTCTTGCCCTCGGCGTTGGTGGTCAGCTCGTCCTCGCCATAGAAGGCTTCGTCGCGAACCGAATACCAGCCGGCGTAGGAGCCCAGATAGATCTCGCCGCGGTCCTTCAGCACCGTCCACAGCGCCTGCACCGACTTGACGTGGCGCGGCTCGGTGGTGCGGATGAAGTCGTCGTTGGAATAGTTCATCAGCGACACGAGATCGCGGAAATTCTGCGAGACCCGGTCAGTGAACTCCTGCGGCGCGATGCCGGCCTTCTCCGCCGACTTCTCCACCTTCTGGCCGTGCTCGTCGGTGCCGGTCAGGAACTTCACGTCATAGCCGTCGAGGCGCATGAACCGGGCGAGGACGTCGCAGGCAAGCGTCGTGTAAGCGTGGCCGATGTGCGGCACGTCGTTCACGTAATAGATCGGCGTCGTCAGATAGAAGGTCTTCGGCCCGGCCATTTGTGGCACTTTCTTCAAGTAGGTTTAACCGGCAGGTTCTGAAATAACGCTAGGCGGCTGCCGTTTCCAGCGCCGACAAGGCGTTCAGGACCACCTGCTTGCGGTCCAGGTTTGCGGATTCCGCGCGCGCGAAAAGACGCTGAACCTTTTCCCACACCTCCACCCAACGTTCAAGACCGCGAGCATTGGCCAGCCGGGTCATCAGAGCGGCCTCGCCCGGCACCACCTCCGCCGGCCAGGATCCGCGGGCGAGCGACCGGGCGAAGCGGGCCAGCCACCAGACCAGCAGCTCCGTCGCCGTCTCGTACATGCCGTCGTCCTGTTTGCGGACCAGCTTGTCGCCGAAGGCGTGCGCCGCGACGATGTCGATGCGCGGCAGGTCGGACAGCAGCCCGACCATCTCGCGGTACAGCGCCAATCCTCCGGCATCGGCCAGATCAATGGCGCGGCCGACGCTGCCCTCCGACAGGCGGGCCAGCGCCGGGCGATCGTCGGCGGCGATGTCCGGCCGGTGCTGCCCCAGCAGGTCGATGACGGTGTCTTCCGCCAGCGGCTTCAGCGTCAGCTTGCGGCAGCGCGAGCGGATGGTCGGCAGCATGCCGCCGGGATTGTCGCTGACCAGCAGCAGCAGGGCGCCGGGCGGCGGCTCCTCAAGGATTTTCAGGATGGCGTTCAGGCCGCTCAGGTTCATGCGGTCGGCGCCGTCGATCACCGCGACGCGCCAGCCGCCTTCCGCCGAGGTGCGGCGCAGGAACGGACCGATCTTGCGCACGTCGTCCACCGCGATGTCGCGCTTCAGCCGGCCCTTCTTCTCGTCGCGCTGGCGCTCGATGGTCAGCAGGTCGGCATGGCCGCCCGACGCCACCCGGCGGAACACCGGATGGTCGGGGCCGATGTGCAGCGAGGTGACCGGCGCCGCTCCGCCCAAGAGACTATTGCCGAACAGGCTGTCCCCCGGCGGGTCCTGGGCCAGGACGAAGCGGGCGAAGCGGAAGGCCAGCGTCGCCTTGCCGATCCCCGGCGTGCCGCCGATCAGCCAGGCATGCGGCAGCCGGCCGGAATTCCACGCCTCCAGCAGGAGCCGCTCCGCCTCCTCATGCCCGATGAGGTCCGGGTTGCGCCGGGGGGCGAGCGCCTCCTCCGCCGTCGGCGTTGCGGGGGCAGGGGTGCGCGCCTTGCTCACGAGTTCAACCCCAGCCGCCCAGCGACGGAGTCCCAGACGCGGGCCTGTACCCCGTCCAGATCGGCGTCGGCATCCACCACCGCGCAGCGCTCCGGCTCCCGCCGGGCGATGTCGAGGAAGCCGTCGCGCAGCCGCTGGTGAAAGCCGATGTCCATCCGCTCATAGCGGTCCTCGCCGCCATGGCGCGAGGCGGCGCGGCGCAAACCCTGCTCGACCTCGATGTCCAGGATCAGCGTCAGGTCGGGGCGGAACTCGCCGAGCGCCGCCCGCTGCAGGGTCTCCACCAGTTCGCGTCCCAGCCCCAGCCCATAGCCCTGATAGGCCATGGTGCTGTCGAAGAAGCGGTCGCACAGCACCCACTTGCCGGCCTCCAACGCCGGCCACACCGTCCGTTCCAGATGATCGCGGCGGGCGGCGGTGTGCAGCAGCGCCTCCGTCACCGGGCTCCAGCGGCCGGTCTCGCCGGTCACCAGCAGGCCGCGGATTTCCTCCGCCCCAGGCGATCCGCCCGGCTCGCGCGTCGTCACCACGTCGATGCCGCGGGCGCGCAGGGACTCGGCCAGACGGCGCAACTGAGTCGACTTGCCGGCCCCTTCGCCGCCTTCCAGCGTGATGAAGCGGCCACGGTTGGCGGAGGCGGTGAAGGAGGTCGGCATGGTCGTCACGATTACAGGCTGTTGCCGAAAACGAGATATTTGGCGGCGGCGAAGGCGCGGCCGACGAAGCCGGCCTTCGGCACGTCCTGCGCCGCGACCACCGGCACCTCCTTGCCCGGGAAGCCGGGGGCGGAGATGACCAGCTTGCCGACAGTGTCGCCCTTCTTGATCGGGGCGGCAACCGGCGCGCTGCTGACCAGCGACACCTTCATGCCGGGGCGGTCGGCGCGGCCCATGGTGACGCTCAGGTTCTGCGGCACGGTGACCGGCACCATATCCTGCTCACCCAGCCAGACCGGCACCTGCTCGATCGTCTCGCCGCCCTTGTAGAGGGTGTAGGAGGCGAATTCACGGAAACCCCACTCGATCAGCCGGGCCGATTCGTCGGCGCGTGCCTGCATGCTGGGCAGGCCGTTGACCACCAGCAGCAGGCGCCGCCCCTCGCGCTCGCCCGATGCGGTCAGGCCATAGCCGCCTGCCTCGGTGTGGCCGGTCTTCAACCCGTCCACATTCATGTTGCGGTAGAGCAGCGGGTTGCGGTTGCCCTGGGTGATGCCGTGATACTTGAACTCCCGGATCGAATCGTACTTGTAGAACTCGGGGAAATCCTTGATCAGGCGCTCGGCAAGGAGCGCGAGGTCACGGGCGGTCATATAGTGGTTCGGGTCGGGCCAGCCGGTGGCGTTGACGAAGTTGCTGTTCTTCAGTCCCAGCTCGCGCGCCTTCTTGTTCGCCTGCTCGGCGAACGCCCCTTCCGATCCGGCCAGCCCTTCGGCCAGCACGATGCAGGCGTCGTTGCCGGACTGGACGATCATGCCCTTCAGCAGGTCGTCGACCTTGATGTTGTTGTGAAGCTCCACGAACATCTTGGAGCCCTGCATCCGCCAGGCCCGCTCGCTGACCGGCAGCGTGCTCTCCAGCGTCAGGCGGCCGGCCTTGATGGCCTCGAAGACCATGTAGGCGGTCATGATCTTGCTCATCGACGAGGGCGCCATGCGCTCGTCGGCGTTCTTCTCGAACAGTACGGTGTCAGAGGTCAGATCGACCAGGATCGCCTGCTTGGCGATGGTGTCGATGGTCGCGGCCTGGACCGAGACCGCGGTGAAGCCGGCGCCAATCGTGGCCCCGGCCATCGCAATTCCGGCCGCAACAGCAACGGAACGGCCGAAAACGGCGCACAGGCGGACGACAACAGCGTTCATGGCAACAATCCTCCAAGGGCACTCGGTACAGGCATTGGGTCATTGGCGCTCGTGAAGAGCAGCCGGGATGGAAGTCGGGTGGACGGATCAATCCACCACGATTTTGGCCTCCGTAAGGCCGGCCTGGATGATCTGGTTCAGCAGGCTGTCGGCACGGTCCACGTTGTCCAGCGGGCCGACGCGGACGCGGTGCAGGGTCATGCCGGCCGACCGCGTCTGGCTGACGCTGGCGCGCTGGCCGATGGCGGACAGCCGGGCACGAGCCTTCGCCACATTCTCCTCGCTGCCGAAGGCGCCGACCTGCACATAGATGGCCTCGTGCGCCCTCACCGGCAATTGCGACACCACCGGGGCCGGCACGAAGCGTCCTTCCGACATGCTGCCGGCGACGGTCGCCGGCGGGGGAATTGGGGCGCCGACCACCGCCGGGCGGGCGGCCGCCAGCGTCGTCACCGGTCCGGCCGGTCCCGTCACCTCGATCCGGCCGCGCGGGGCGGCCTTCGGCGGCGGGCCGTCGAGTTCGGCCAGCATCGGGGCGGGCGTGCCCTGGCGCGCGGCGGCGGCGATGGCGCGGCTTTCCTCGGCCAGGATCTGCACGCGCACCTTGGCGGTGCCGGGACCGTCGAAGCCAAGCAGCTGGGCGCCGCGGCGCGACATGTCGATGATGCGGCCGTTGGCGTAAGGGCCGCGGTCGTTGACGCGCACCACGATGGAGCGGCCGTTGTCCAGATTGGTCACCCGCACCAGGCTCGGCATCGGCAGCGTCTTGTGCGCGGCGGTCAGCTCGTTCTGGTCGTAGATCTCGCCGTTGGCGGTGTTCTTCTCATGGAAACCGGGGCCGTACCACGAGGCGATGCCGGTCTCGTCGTAGCTGTAATCTTCCTTGGGATAGTACCAGACGCCGTTGATCTGATAGGGCTTGCCCACCTTGTAGACGCCGCTGGTCGGAAGGCCCGAGCCGGTGCCGGCGGGCTTCTGCGCACAGGCGGCGAGCGCTGCCACGCCGACCAGCACGAAGACCCTGCTTACCCCGCGCCAGCGACGCATCCGCCAATTTCCTTCTTTCCCGACCCCGCCCCACCACCGGGGCGGCGGCACTCTAGCGGAGTGGCATCGCCGCGCCAATGCCTCGAACGCGGCAGAAACACGATGACACAGCCCGCACGCGGGCAGGACGCTTAGCGGCCGGGGAACAGACTATCGGTGCGGCCCATCAGCCAATAGGCGGTCAGCCCGATCCATTCCCGCACCGCGTCGTCGAGGATCACCAGATTCTGTCCGAACTCGAACCGCAAGTAGGGCTTGGCGTCGTGGCGGGTGCGGTAATCGACGGGGTAGGGGATCACCTCCCACCCGATCTGCCGGAAGATGCCGACCGACCGCGGCATGTGCATGGCCGACGTGACGAGGACCCAGCGCTCCCCCGGCGCCGGTTTGACCATGTCCTTGCTGAAGACCGCGTTCTCCCAGGTGTTGCGGGAGTCCGCCTCGTAGATCACGCGGTCGGCGGGGATGCCGGCCTGAGCCAAGGCGGCGCGGGCGGTGACGTCCTCCTTGTACTCCTGCCCCAGCAGCCGGCCGGACCCGCCGGTGAAGACCGCTTTGGCCTCCGGATGGCGGCGGACGAGGTCGGCGAAGCCCAGGATGCGTTCGGCCGCCTCATTGACGGAGGGATCGCCGCGGTCGGCGGTGATCGGCGGGTTGACCGCGCCGCCCAGCATGACGATGCCGTCGATCCGCCCCTCCGGCTCCACCCGTGGGAAGCGGTTCTCCAGCGGCAGGGCGACCAGCGCGCCCAGTCCCGTATACATGACCAGCAGAAGCAGCACCGCCGCCAGCGTGACCAGCCGCCGCCCCGCGCGCTGCCAGCGCCGTGTCCGCAGCAGCAGTGCCCCCAGCGCCACCGCCAGCACCAGCGCATTGCCGGGCGCGAAGACGCCCCACAGCAGCTTCGACAGGATGAAGGACAGCACCGGCACGCTCACGATGGTGAAAGGGGAGGGGGCGAAGCATAAGCGGGGCGGTTGGGACGGGGCAACCGCGTCGGCTCCGGCGCCGTCAGCCCCCGACCGGCGTGCAAAGCTCCACAAGGGTGCCGTCGGGGCAGCGGATGAAGGAGACGGTCTGTCCCCACGGCATGGCCTTCGGCGGCGCCAGTTCGGTGGCGCCGGCGGTCAGTGCGGTGGCGTGCGCCGCCTCCACATCGTCGGTAACCAGGGCGATCTCGACGCCCAGGGGCTTCTCGCTGCCGCTGGCGAAGACATAGCCGGCGGAGTGGTGCGATAGCGCCAGCTCTTGGCTGGCGAAGGACAGGGTGGTGGAGCCGGTGTCCAGCTCGCCATAGTCGCCCGTTTCGGCGAGGAAGCGGCGGTTCAGGCCGAATGCCTTCTCGAAGAAGCCCAGCGATGCCGCGACATCGGGAACGTAGAGAATCGTATAGCCAAACTTCATGACGGCCCTCACTTGTATGGGTGACCGGAGGGAGGCGACTCTATCACTCTCAGGCGCGGTGGTATCCCCACACCGACGCCGGCGGCAGATTGCGTAGCGTGAAGCCCAGCCGCTCCCCCTTCAGCCTCAGCGCCCCGCGGTTCAGCGGCGAATGCGGCATGAAGCTGTAGAGCAGGAAGCGCCCGCCCGGCCGCAGGATGCGGAAGGTGGCGTCCAGCACCTCGCGCTGGAACTCCAGCGGGAAGGTGATCATCGGGATGCCGATCACCACCGTGCCGACCTTGCCGCACAACGCCTCGCCCTGCAACTCAGGCGCCTTGCGGCAATCGTCGGCGATGACGGTGACGGCGGGGCAGCGGGCGCGCAGATGGCGGGCGAGGTCGCGGTCGATCTCGAAACTGTAGAGCCGGTCGGCAGGGATGCCGGACTCCAGGATTGCAGCGGTGATCGGGCCGGTGCCGCCGCCGAACTCCACCACCGCTTCGCCCGGCTCGCAGCGGATCTCGCGTGTGATCCGGCGGCGCAGCGCCGGTGAGGACGGGGCGACCGACCCCATCGCCCAGGGATCGGCCAGCCAGCGGCGGAAGAACAGCCAGGATTCGGAAAGCGACGCGGGTGCGGTTCGGTTCATCTGTGGGCCTCCCTGGATCGGGGCGGCCCATCCGCGGCTCACCCTACAGCGGAGTTGCTGCCAGAAGTTGGTGACCTGCGTATGACAGCCCGCTCGCCACCAGCGTCAAAAACACCAGCGCCGCCACGGTCAGCCCCAGCCCGATGCCGATGGCGCCGCCGTCGCGCTCGATCAGCCCCAGCGAGATCAGCACCAGCGCGAAGCCCGGCAGCCAGCCGGTCAGCGGCAGCGGCACGATGCAGGTCAGCGTCAGGATGAACAGCAGAAGCCCGAACCAGCGTTCCTGATCGATCCGGGCGAGGCGGTGGAGCCGCGGCTTCAGCATCCGCTCGATCCCGGTCAGACGCGGCATGGCGGCGTCCAGCGTCCGCGCCGCCAGCTTGGTGCCGATGGAGCGGCGCAGCAGCCAGTCCGGCAGCCCCGCCCCGCGCCGGCCGAAAGCCAGTTGGGCGGTGTAGAGCACGATGGGCAGGTCGAACAGGCAGGACACGCCCAGCGGCACCGGCGCGATGGTGGGCAGCGACAGCGCCAGCAGGATGGTGCCGAGCGAGCGGTCGCCCAGCGCCCGGATCAGATCGCCCAGCGTGACCCGCCCCTGGGGCAGGTTGGCGCGGAAGCGGGCCAGCACGTCCGACGTGCGCTCCTCCTCCACCGTTCCGCACAGGGCGGGCAGGGCGATGGCGCCGTCGCGCTGCGGCCCGCCGACCTCATCGGCGAGCGGGTGGTCGATGTGGTGATCGGCGTTCAAACGCCGGCCTCCGCCGCGGCGCTCTCGTAAAGTTCGAGCGCCTCCAGCCAAGTTTCCTCTGCGGTCGCCAGCTTCTTCTCCACCGTGCCCAGGTCGATCTGCAGCTTGGTCAGCTTGTCCGACGGGCCGCTGTAGAGCGCGGGGTCGGCCATCTTCGCTTCGATCTTGCGCTTCTCCTCGCTCAGCTTGGTCACCAGCGCCTCGGCGTCGGTGGCCTTGCGCTTCAAGGGGGCGAGCGCCGTGCGCGCCTCGGCGGCGGCGCGGCGCTGGTCCTTCTTGTTCGGCCCGGCGTCGCGCTCCGCGCCGCCCTTGGCAACGGCCCGCTCCGCCTTGGCGCGGTCGAGCAGATAGCGGCGGTAGTCGTCCAGATCGCCGTCATAGGCCTGCACGGTGCCGTCGGCGACCAGCAGCAGCCGGTCCACCGTCATCTCGATCAGGTGCGGGTCGTGGCTGATGACGATGACGGCGCCGGGGAAGTCGTTGATCGCCTCGATCAGCGCTTCGCGGCTGTCGATGTCCAGATGGTTGGTCGGTTCGTCCAGCATCAGGATGTGCGGGACTTCCCGGCTCATCAGCGCCAGCAGAAGCCGGGCCTTCTCGCCGCCCGACAGGTTGGCGATCTTGGTCTCCGCCTTCGCCTGGGGAAAGCCGAAGCGGCCCAGATGGGCGCGCACCTTCTCCTCCAGCGCCAGCGGCATGATGCGCTGGGTCTGCTGGATCGGCGTCAGCGACAGGTCCAGTTCCTCGGCCTGATGCTGGGCGAAATAGCCGATGCGCAGCTTGGACGACCGCCGCATCTCGCCGGCCATCGGCTGCAGCCGGTTGGCCAGCAGCTTGACCAGCGTCGACTTGCCGTTGCCGTTGGCGCCCAAGAGGCCGATGCGGTCCTCCATGTCGATGCGCAGGTTGACCCGTCGCAGGATCACCTTGTCGCCATAGCCGATGCTCACCCCCTCCAGCGCGATCAGCGGCGGCGCCAACTCGTCGGGGGCTGGGAAGTTGAAGACGACCTCGGGATCGTCCTCCATCAGCGTGATCGACTCCATCTTCTCCAGCAGCTTCAGGCGGCTCTGCGCCTGACGGGCCTTGCTGGCCTTGAAGCGGAAGCGGTCGACATAGGACATCATGTGCTTGCGCCGCGCCTCCTGCTTGGCGGCCATGGAGGCGATGCGCTCCTGGTTGGCGCGGCGCTGCGCCAGGAACTGGTCGTAATTGCCGCTGTAGGTGACGAGCTTGCCCTGGTCGATGTGGATCGTCGTGGTCGGCACAGCGTTCAGCAGTTCGCGGTCGTGGCTGACCAGCAGGATGGTGTGCGGGTAGTTCTTCAGATAGCCCTCGAGCCAGATGGTCGCTTCGAGGTCGAGGTGGTTGGTCGGCTCGTCCAGCAGCAGCAGGTCGGGGCGGGAGAACAGCACGCCGGCCAGCGCCACGCGCATCCGCCAGCCGCCGGAGAAGTCGGAGCAGGGCCGCTGCTGCGCCTCCGCATCGAAGCCCAGGCCGGACAGCACCTGCGCGGCGCGCGATGGGGCGGAATGCGCCTCGATGTCGGCGAGCCTCGCATGGATTTCGCCAATGCGCATCGGGTCGGTCGCCGTCTCCGCCTCAGCCAGCAGGGCGGTGCGTTCGGTGTCGGCGGCCAGCACGGCGTCGATCAGCAAGGTCGGGCCGCTGGGGGCCTCCTGCGCCACCATGCCCATCCGCATGCCGGCCGGCAGGGTGACGGCGCCGGCATCCGTCTGCAGCTGGCCCGAGATCAGCTTCAGCAGGGTCGATTTCCCGGTGCCGTTGCGCCCGACCAGCGCCACGCGGTGCCCCTTGGACACGACGGCGGTCGCATGGTCGAACAACACTCGGCCGCCGAAGCGGAAGGTCAGGTCATTGATGTGCAGCATAGCGCGCGAGGATGTAGCACGAGGGGCCGCGGATTTGAAGCGGGGGCCGGCGAATGGCACGGCTTTGTCCCGCGCGGGACGGCCCGAATGCCGGGCCAGCGGACGGTTGCGGACCCTCCGGTTTGTTTGAACACGACTAATTCGGAGAACGGAACCGCCACCCGGTCTTTTTTTGATTGAACGTCCAATCAATAAAAATCAGTCTCTCCTTGTGGAATGATCGTGCTTCGATCCAATGCACCTTTGGGACCCGGAATCAGGGAGACGGGACATGATGCGATTCGGACGGCAGGCCCATTACATCCACGGCCGTCCTGTTGAAGGCGAGGGTGAGGAGCGTTTCGCCACCGTCAATCCGGCGACCGGGGAAACGCTCGCCGAGGTGGTGCAGGCGACGTCCGCCGATCTGGATCGCGCGGTGGACAGCGCGCGTGCCGGGCAGGCGGTGTGGGCGGCGATGACGGCGATGGAGCGGGCGCGGGTGCTGCGCCGGGCGGTATCCCTGCTGCGCGAGCGCAACGACACGCTGGCGGAATTCGAAACGCTGGACACCGGAAAGCCGCTGAGCGAGACGCGGGCGGTCGACATCGTCACCGGCGCCGACGTGCTGGAATATTACGCCGGCCTCGCGCCTGCGCTGGAAGGGCGGCAGATCCCGCTGCGCCCAAGCTCCTTCGTCTATACGCGGCGCGAGCCGCTGGGGGTGGTGGCCGGCATCGGCGCCTGGAATTACCCGATCCAGATCGCGCTGTGGAAATCGGCTCCGGCGCTGGCCGCCGGCAACGCCATGATCTTCAAGCCGAGCGAGGTGACGCCGCTGACCGCCCTGCATCTGGCGGCGATCTACAGCGAGGCCGGGCTGCCCGACGGCGTGTTCAACGTCCTCCAGGGCGACGGCCGGGTCGGCGCCATGCTGGCGGCCCATCCCGGCATCGAGAAGCTGTCCTTCACTGGCGGGGTCGAGACCGGCAAGCGGGTGATGGCCGCCGCGGGTGGATCGACCCTGAAGGAGGTGACGATGGAGCTGGGCGGGAAGTCGCCGCTGATCGTCTTCGCCGACGCCGACCTCGACCGCGCCGCCGACATCGCCATGATGGCGAACTTCTACAGCTCCGGTCAGGTCTGTACCAACGGCACCCGCGTGTTCGTCCACCGCAGCATTGGGGCTGCGTTCGAGGAGCGGCTGCTGGCCCGCGTCCGCCGCATCCGCATGGGCGATCCGCTGGACCCCGACACCAATTTCGGCCCGCTCGCCAGCTTCCCCCACCGCGACAAGGTGCTGCGCTACATCGAGGCCGGCAAGGCGGAGGGGGCGCGGCTGCTGGCCGGCGGCGGCGTTCCGGAGGGGCCTGCCTTTGCGCGCGGCGCATATGTGGCGCCCACCGTTTTCACCGACTGCCACGACGGCATGACCATCGTGCGCGAGGAGATTTTCGGCCCGGTTCTGTCGATTCTGGCCTTCGACGGCGAGGAGGAGGTCATCACGCGGGCCAACGCCACCAGCTACGGCCTTGCCGCCGGGCTGGTCACCAGCGATCTGGCCCGTGCCCACCGGGTGATCCACCGGCTGGAGGCCGGCATTTGCTGGATCAACGGCTGGGGTGAATCGCCGCCGGAGATGCCGGTCGGCGGCTACAAGCAGTCGGGCATCGGCCGCGAGAACGGGGTCGAGACGCTGGACCACTACACCCGCCTGAAGTCGGTCCAGGTCGAGTTGGGAACCTACTCCTCGGTGTTCTGAGCCCGCTCTTCAAAGAAGGGGTGTTCGATGTCGAATTCACCGACCTCCGGGGCTGCTGCGCCGGAGAACGGCACCGCTGTGCCCGCCGCCACATCCTCCTTCGCCCCTGCGGCGCGCGAGT
This sequence comes from Azospirillum sp. TSO5, assembly GCF_003116065.1. Taxonomy (NCBI): domain Bacteria; kingdom Pseudomonadati; phylum Pseudomonadota; class Alphaproteobacteria; order Rhodospirillales; family Azospirillaceae; genus Azospirillum; species Azospirillum sp. TSO5. The sequence goes on from NZ_LGQY01000006.1 coordinate 119,103, forward strand.
ATGACTACATCATCGTCGGCGCCGGTTCGGCGGGCAACGTCCTCGCCTGCCGCCTGACGGAGGATGCCGGCGTCAGCGTCCTGCTGCTGGAGGCGGGCGGACCCGACCACCGGCTGGACTACCGCACCCAGATGCCGGCGGCGCTGGCCTTTCCGCTGCAGGGTCGCCGCTACAACTGGGCCTATGTGACCGAACCCGAACCTCACATGAACAACCGCCGGATGGAGTGCGGGCGGGGCAAGGGGCTGGGCGGCTCGTCGCTGATCAACGGCATGTGCTACATCCGCGGCAATGCGTTGGACTATGACGGCTGGGCCGAGCTGCCGGGGCTGGAGGACTGGAGCTATCTCGACTGCCTGCCCTATTTCCGCAAGGCGGAGACGCGCGACATCGGCCCCAACGCCTATCACGGGGGCGATGGTCCACTCTTCGTCACCACCGCCAAGCCGGGCGTCAACCCGCTCTACGAGGCAATGGTGGAGGCGGGGGCGCAGGCCGGCTATGGCCGCACCGACGATCTGAACGGCTACCGCCAGGAGGGCTTCGGCCCGATGGACCGCACGGTGACCGCGCAGGGGCGGCGCTGCAGCACGGCCCGCGGCTATCTCGACCTCGCACGGGGACGGCCGGGGCTGACCATCGTCACCCACGCGATGACCGACCGCATCCTGTTCGACGGGCGCCGTGCCGTCGGCGTCGCCTATCTGCGCAACGGCACGCCGGTGACGGTGCGGGCGCGGCGGGAGGTGCTGCTGTGCGCCGGGGCCATCGCCTCCCCGGCGATCCTGCAACGCTCAGGCGTGGGCCCCTCGCCGCTGCTGCGCGAGCTGGGCGTGCCGGCGGTGATCGACCTGCCGGGGGTCGGCGGCGATCTCCAGGACCATCTGGAGATGTACATCCAGTATGAGTGCCGGCAGCCGGTGTCGCTCTATCCGGCGCTGAAATGGTGGAACCAGCCGGCCATCGGCGCCGAATGGCTGTTCCTGGGCACCGGCATCGGTGCCAGCAACCAGTTCGAGGCCGGCGGCTTCATCCGCACCGGCGACGACGTGCCCTGGCCCAACATCCAGTATCATTTCCTCCCCGTCGCCATCAGCTACAACGGCACCAACGCGGTGGAGGCGCACGGCTTCCAGGCCCATGTCGGCTCCATGCGCTCGCCCAGCAAGGGGCGGGTCCATGCCCGGTCGCGCGATCCGGGGCAGGCGCCGAGCATCCTGTTCAACTATATGGCCGATCCGCAGGACTGGCGGGAGTTCCGCGCCGGCATCCGCATCACCCGCGACATCATGCGCCAGCGCGCCCTGGCTCCCTACCGCGGGGAGGAGATCAGCCCCGGCGCCCATTGCGTCACCGACGCCGACCTCGACGCCTTCGTCCGCCATCACGCCGAGACGGCCTATCACCCCTGCGGCACCTGCCGGATGGGGACCGACGACGGCGCGGTGGTTGACGGCCAGGGCCGGGTGCATGGGCTTGAGGGGCTGCGCGTCATCGACGCCTCGATCATGCCGCGCATCGTCACCGGCAACCTGAATGCGCCAACCATCATGATGGCGGAGAAGCTGGCCGACGCGGTGCGCGGCCGTCCGCCGCTGCCGCGCGCCGACGTGCCCTACTACGTCGCCGACGCCGCCAACAGACAGAAGGAGTCCCAGCGGGAGTCATTGAAGGACCAGCGACTGCGGGCCTGAGACCCGCGCGCCGATAACGACAACGATAACCACAAGCAAGGAGAACAGGGATATGGGCAAAACCTTCGGTAAACTCTCGGGCCTGGCCGTCGGCCTGATGCTGGCAACCGGGACCGCCGCCCTGCCGGCGGGGACGGCTCTCGCCGCCGATCCGGCATCCTGCAAGTCGGTGCGTTTCGGCGATGTGGGCTGGACCGACATCGCCGCGACGACGGCGCTCGCCTCCGTCACGCTGGAGGCGCTGGGCTACAAGCCGACCACCAGCATCTCGTCGGTGCCGGTCGTCTATCTCGGGCTGAAGACCAAGTCGCTGGACGTGTTCCTCGGCAACTGGATGCCCACCATGGAGACCTTCATCAAGCCGGTGCTGGAGGACGGCTCGGTCGAGGTGACGCGCGTCAACCTGGAAGGCGCCAAATACACGCTGGCCGTGCCGACCTATGCCGCCGAGGCCGGGCTGAAGAGCTTCAAGGATCTGGCGAAGTACAAGGACAAGCTCGACGGCAAGATCTACGGCATCGAGGCCGGCAACGACGGCAACCTCGTCATCGACAAGATGCTGAAGGCCGACGCCTTCGGGCTGAAGGACTTCAAGATGGTGGAATCCAGCGAGGCCGGCATGCTGGCCGAGGTGAAGCGGGCGGTCCGGTCCAAGAAGTGGATCGTCTTCCTGGGCTGGGCGCCGCACCCGATGAACAAGACGATGGACATCACCTATCTGGCCGACGGCGACGACTGGTTCGGCCCGAATTTCGGCGGCGCTACCGTCAGCACCAACGTGCGCAAGGGCTATGCCGCCGAATGCCCGAATGTCGGCAAGTTCCTGTCCAATCTGGTCTTCACCCTGGACATGGAGAATTCGGTGATGGACGGCATCATGAACGGCGGCCGCAAGCCGGAAGCGGTGGCCGCCGATTGGCTGAAGAAGAATCCCGCCATCCTGAAGACCTGGCTGTCCGGCGTCACCACGCTGGACGGAAAGGACGGTCTGGCCGCCGCGCAGGCCAAGCTGGACGCGCTGAAATCCTGACCTGACGCCGCGGTTTCGCATTGCCTCCTCGACTCCGGCCGCGACGGGATGCCGTCGCGGCCGCTTTTTTCGGGAGGCAGGCGACGCCCGCCCCGCAACGAACGCCTTGCCGCGCCGCGAAAGCGCCTCTATAAAGCGGCCCATCCGGCGCCCCGGTCTTCCGGCGGCGCCTGCGTGTTTTTAAATCGGCGAAAAGCCCCATTCCCGCAGGAGTCACCACCATGGCCGTCGAACGGACCCTCTCGATCATCAAGCCCGATGCCACCCGCCGCAACCTGACCGGCAAGATCAACGCCAAGTTCGAAGACGGCGGCCTGCGCATCATCGCCCAGAAGCGCGTCCAGCTGTCGAAGGCCCAGGCCGAGCAGTTCTACGGCGTGCATCGCGAGCGTCCGTTCTTCGGCGATCTGGTTTCCTTCATGATCTCCGGTCCGGTGGTCCTGCAGGTTCTGGAAGGCGAGAACGCCATCGCCCGCAACCGCGAGATCATGGGCGCCACCAACCCGGCCAACGCCGCCGAGGGCACCATCCGCAAGGAGTTCGCCGAGTCGATCGAGGCCAACTCGGTCCACGGTTCGGACGCCCCGGAGACCGCCGCCCAGGAGATCGCCTTCTTCTTCGCCGGCATCGAGCTGGTGGGCTGATCCTGCTCGCTTGACCTTCGTCAGGCTTGCCGAAAGGGCCGCTCCCGAGAGGGGGCGGCCTTTTTTGCGTTTTGCGTCAAGCTCTGGCAGTATCGGGGGCCATGAACATGTTGCCCCGCAGACGCCGGGGCCGATCCCGACAGGAGTTGCCCGCGATGGAATCCCAATCCGCAAAGCCGATCATCGCGGCGCTGCTGCAACCGCTGCCGGTGCTGACCCAGCCGCAGGCCCGCAACGACCTGTCCGACGAATCCGTGGTGCGGTTGCTGGTCCGCCAGTTCATCGACCTCAGCCTGGACGCCTTCAATCAGGTTCTGCAGGGCAAGCTGGACCAGGACGAGGCGGTGGACGGCATCAACCGTCAGGCCATCGCGCTCAACTCCGTCTTCCTCGGCACCAGCGGCTTCGAATCCGTCATTACCCATCCGTGGAACACGCCGGAACAGTTGGGCGCATTCCTGAAGGACGTGGTGGCGCTGGAATATCCGGAGGACGACTGCGTCCGCGCCATGCTGATCCATCTGGCGACCCAGGTGATGCACGCGCTGCGCCTTCCCGACGAGGAGCGCAACGAGGAGGTGGAGGCGCTGACTCTCGACGCCGCCGACCTGCTGCTCGGCCGCGCCCCGGAAGACGACGGCGAAATCGACATCAACATCGACGTCTGAGCGCTCGCCTCCCGCATCCCGGCGGCTTCACCCCGCCGGGTTCAGGTTCACCTCGATCAGCACCGTGTCCTCGATGAAGTCGGCGCTGTGCCAAGCCTCGGGGTCGAAGCGGATGACCATCCCCGGCCGCAAATCCACCGGACCGGCTTCGCAGGTCAGCAGGGCGCGGCCTTCCACGACGATGACGAACTGTTCATGCGCATGGGCGTGGCGCGGGGCGGCGGTCCCGGCCTTGATGACGATGTGCTTCAGCGACGCACCGGTGCCGGGAAAGCTGCGCCGCTCCACGCCGTCCGCCGTCTGAGCCGGCAGGTTGCTCCAGGTGATCACGTCGGCCTTCGGGGTGCCAGGGGGAGTAGCAGGCGGAGTGGCGGGGGGCATGGTGGGGTCCTTCCTTGCGAAGCTCACCGGCTTTTCAACGTCAACCCGTTGATACGGGCTCCGTCGCATCCCGGATCTCCTGCCGGTCGCCGGATCTGCTTCAGGCTGTCGCATCCGTGCCAAAGCTGGGGTGCTAAACCTGCTGTTAACGCCTGACCTTCTAAGACGGGACAGTTCGGCGGCGTTACTGCCGGACGATCTTCCGGACCGACGGAGGCTTTGTGGACGTTGCAGACACCGACCGACCGCTCCGCACTGCGGGTGCCGCTGAACCGGTGTCCGGGCCGTCCCGTCTTTCCGCCTCGCTTCCCGGCGCCCTGGCCGGGCTGACCGGCATCGGCACGCTTCTGGCTCTGTCCGTATCCGGCCGGATCGATCTGCCGGCCGCCGCCGCGCTGGCGGTCGCCGGCGGGCTGGCGCTGTGGAGCGCGGTTCGTGTAGGGTCCGCCGCCTCGGCCCTGGCCCGCTCCGACGCCGCCCTGCTCCAGGCGCGGGACGAGTTGGAGGGGCTGCGCGCCCGCTCCCGCGACTTTGCCGCCGTCTCCCCCGGCTGGTTCTGGGAAACCGGGTCGGACCACCGTTATCTGTCGCTGTCGGGCGGGCTGACGGCTCTGCTCGGCTGCGATCCGCGGACCGTGTTCGGCGATTCGCTGTTCGACCTGGGGACATTGGTCGCCGACGAGGCGACCTGGGCCGAATACCGTTCCGACATCGAGGCCGGCCGGCCCTTCCGCGATCTGGAGGTCAGCTTCGAAGGGGTGGACGGCCGCGACCTCGTGCTGCGGCTCAGCGCCGATCCGGTGCGCGGCGCCGACGGGCGCTTCCGCGGCTATCGCGGCTGCGGCGTCGATGCCACCACCGAAACGCTGGCGCTGGTGGAGGCGCGCTTCATGCAGGCGGTGGTGCATGACGCCATCGACAGCGTGTCCGAAGGCTTCGTCCTGTTCAGCGCCGACGGCCGGCTGCTGATCTGCAACGAGCAGTACCGCCGCGCCTATCCCACCATCGCCGACATGCTGACCCCCGGCCGCAGCTTTGCCGAGATCCTGCGCGCGGCGGCCGAACGCGGCGGTTTGGAGGGCGCCGACGACATCGGCGCCTGGGTGGAGCAGCGGCTGACCCGGCACCTGCAGCATTCCGCCCCGGTCGACGGCCGGCTTTCCGACGGACGCTGGTACCGCATCAGCGAACATGCCACCGGCACCGGCGGCGTGGTGAAGATCCTGATGGACATCACCGAACTGAAGACGCGGGAGCAGGAGCTTGCCGACCAGACCGCCCGCCTCGAACGGACCGTCGGCGCCCTGCGCGAAAGCGAACTGCGCTACCGCCAGCTGGTGGAGCTGGCGCCCTACGGCATCGTCATCTGGGATCGCGCCGCCATCCGCTTCGCCAACGGCGCCGCGGCCGCGATCCTGGGCATGGCAGCCGAGGCGCTGGAAGGCCAGCCGCTCGCCGGCTTCCTGGAGGATGGCGACGCGCTGGCGACGACGCTCGCCGGTGCCGCCGACGGCGAGGAACAGCGGCTGGAATGCGACGCCCTGCGCCCCGACGGTGAGCGCCGCCGGCTGGAGGTCGCGGCCAGCCAGGCCGTCTATTCCGGCGGGCCGGCGGTGCTGCTGGTGTTGAACGACATCACCGACCGTCGCCGGGTCGAGGGCGAGCTGCAGCGAGCCCAGAAGATGGAGGCGGTGGGCCGGATGGCCGGCGGCATTGCCCATGAGTTCAACAACATGCTGACCGCCATCGGCGGCTTCGCCCGGCTGGCGGAACGCAACCCCGCCGATCCCAACCGCGTGCTGACCTGCGTGCAGGAGATCGCCAAGGCATCCGAACGGGCGGCGGCGCTGACCGGCCAGCTTCTGGACTTCTCCCACCGCCGCGTCACCGACGAACGCGAGGTGGTGGCCGTCGCGCCGCTGGTGCGCGACCTGCGCGTCTTCCTGAAGCCGCTGCTCAGCGCCGGCATCGATGTGGCGATCCTGGCGGAGGATGAAGGCGCGCATGTGCTGGTCAATCCGGTCACGCTGAATCAGGCGCTGCTGAACCTCGCGCTGAACGGGCGCGACGCCATGCCCCACGGCGGCACCCTGACCATCGCCCTGACGATGGAGGTGCCGGACGATGCCTTCTTCGCCCGCCATCGCGGTCTGAAGCCCGGCCGTTACGTGGTGATCCGCGTGACCGACCAGGGCACCGGCATCCCGGCGGAGATCCGTGACCGCATCTGGGAGCCCTTCTTCACCACCAAGGAACCGGGAAAGGGCACCGGGCTCGGCCTGTGGATGGTCTACGGCACGGCGCAGCAGTCCGGCGGTGCCGTTGAGCTCGAGGACATGGCAGGGGAGGCGGGGCACGGCGCCACCTTCGCCCTCTACCTGCCGGCCGTCGATACGCCCGCCGAGCCGGCCGGGCTCGCCCCCCTGCACGTCGCCGAGGGAGAAGGGGCAGTCATCCTGCTGGTCGATGACGAGGACTCGGTCCGCCGCTATCTGCGCCTCGTGCTGGAGGAGGCCGGCTGCACGGTGGTGGAGGCGTCCGACGGCCAGGAGGCGCTGACTCGTTACGACGAGGCCGGCGGCCTGTTCGACGCGGTGGTCAGCGACGTGTCGATGCCGCGGATGAACGGTCTGGAGCTGGCCCGCGCGCTGGAGACCCGCAACCAGCTTCTGCCCATCCTGTTCCTGACCGGCTATGCCTCGCGCGAGACCGCGGCCGGGCTGACGGCGCAGGAGGGGCGGCAGATCGTGATGAAGCCGGTGACGCCGGAACGGCTGCTGGCCGCGCTCCGCGATCTTTTGGCCTTGTGAGGGCGGGATGGAGGCGTCCCGTCACGACTCTTCGGCGAAGGGACCGGCAGCGGAGCCGGCGCCGGACGAGGCGGAGGGGACGGCCCCAGCCGCCTGCCGGGAGCCTGCCGACTTCTACACGCCGGCCGGCCGCGACGGCGTCGGCCGCTTCTGCCGCCGCTTCCTGGACGAGAACGCGCTGACCGCGACGGAGCTTCTGCACCACCCGCGCCACCAGACGGCACTTTCCAACACCGCCACCTTCGTCGCCATCCTGACCCAGGCCGAGCGGGCGATGGACCGGAAAGGCGGGATGACCCCGCTGGTCAACGAGATCGCCCGGCTGTCGCGCGAGCGGCTGAAGGAAAACCCACCGCCCGACTTCCTGCCCGATGCCTATCCCGGCACGGCGGCGGAACTGCTGTCGGTCGGCGGCTTCCTCGGCCGCTTCCTGCTCGACGCCGCCGTCACCCAGCACATCGCCACCTGCCGCAGCTTCGCCGAGAAGGGCGAATCGCTGCTCGATCTTGCGGAAACCACCGAGCATCCCGACGCGCTGGCGCCGCTGGAGCGGCTGCTGGGCGAAATCCTGCTGAGCGACGCCGGCACCGCGTCCTGCGCGCGCGATGCGCCCTTCGTCACGCTGATCGACCTGATCGTGACGCTGATCGCCGCCGACCGGCCGATGCCGGACGAGGCTCCGCCGGTGTTCCGGCGGCTCGACACGCTGATGCGCCGGGTGCCGATGCCGGGCTTGCGCGATGCGCTGGCCGCCGCCTTCCGCCGGGAGATGGCCAAGCCCGCCTGCTTCACCATCGCCAGCGCCGGCGACATGTTCGGCATCGAGGCGGTGCAGCGCGAGATCCTGGCGCTGAGCGACCTGTCCGCCCGCCTGCGCGACCGCGAGGGCGCCTATGTCGGCGGCGGCCGCACCGAGGCGGCCCTGCAGCGCCGCACCGCCCTGCTGGTCAACGAGGATACGGTCCCGGAGATCACCCGCGGCCGCAACTTCATGCAGAAGCTGCGTATCCTGTTCGTGCTTCAGAAGATGCCGCTGTCGCCCTCCGCTGCCAAGGCGGTGACCGATTACCTGAAGAGCTTCTTCGACAGCCGCGACTTCGCCGGTCGCCTGCTGGACTGCTGGAAGGACCGGAACGAGAAGCTGAAGGGGCTGGCGGAGGTGCAGCGCATGGTGCTGTCCAGCGCCTTCCCGGAGGAGGAGCGGGAGTATCTCGGCAGCCAGCTCGACGACATCCAGAACGCCTTTCTGCGCACCCAGCGCGTGCTGGCCCCGCTGATCCAGGCCAAGGACGATCCGCCGGTGGACAGCGTGCTCGACATCGTCCGGCTGGCGGGGGAGGGGGCGATCTGCAGCGGCAAGAGCCGGCTGGCGGTGGCCCGCGTGCTCTACCGCCACTGCCACCGCCCGCGCTTCGTCCGCCATGTGCTGCTGAACGCGCCGGGGGCGAAGGAACGGGCGGCGCGGGCGAACTGGCTTCGGCAATCGCTGGCGATGGTGGGCGTGCCCTTCATCGACCTCGCCGCGCAGCGCGTTCTGGTGGTGGATGACGAGGCCGGGCCGCGCGCCCTGGTCGCCTCCGTCCTGCAGGACCTCGGCATCGGACATGTCGACAGCGCCGCCGACGGACAGGAGGCGATGGAGCGTTTCCAGACCGATGGTACGGCCTACGACCTGATCATCTGTGATTGGATGATGCCGCGTCTGAGCGGTCTCGACCTGCTGAAGCAGGTCCGCGAGTCCCGCAGCGACCTGCCGTTCCTGATGGTCACCGCGCTGGCGACGCTGGAGGCGGTGAAGAAGGCGCTCGCCCATCAGGTCAGCGGCTACATCGCCAAGCCCTTCACGCCCGACCAACTGGAGGAGAAGGTCTTCCTGGTGCTGGCGCAGAAGGGGATCGGCGACTAGGGGACTTCCGTCGCGCCGGGCTGTTGTGGTGTGCGAGACCTGATCGAAGGAGCCATCCAATGGCAGACCAGAAACCCGCCAGCAGCAACGTGCTGTCCAACGAACCCGACCGCGACATCGCTGATCCGCTCGACGCGGCCAAGGCGGTGTCGGATACCGGCAAACCGATCACCCCCGATACCGAATCGGCCAAACACATCGACCGCCCGGCGGAAAAGGGCAAAGCCGGAAAGACTGCCGGAAAGACGAAATGAAGGGGAAGCTCTCTCCCGGGGCGGGAGAGAGACATTGGGCTCAGCGCAACTCCAAGCCGGCCTGTTTGAAAGCACGGGCGAGGGCATCGACGATGGCCGGGTCGACCTCGCCCGTTCCGTAATCGAGATTCATCACGGCGTACCACGGAACGCCGGCCTTGTTCGCCAGCATCCGTGTCGACCAGCCAAGACGCAGGCGTGCCTCTTGGCACTGCGACCCGGTCATGATGCGTCGACTCCACACGTTAGCGTTTGCCTTCCATGGCATTGCCCCGAGCCCGCCGCGAGAGGCCCGAATGGCCGATCCCGCCCGCAACCTGGGGCTATCCCCAATAGTGCAAGAATTTCCCCGGCTTGTCATGTGTCGGGTTGTTGCAGAGCGAAACGCTCTGCTTTGCTGGATTGTCATGGAAGGCAATTTGCCGACATTCGACGAAAACCACGGGAAGTCCGCAAGGCCACCAATATGACCTTATCGATGATGGGGACTTGTCCAGACCGTCGGCTTTTGGATCGAACCGTAAAGTCGACAAGGCATGGATGACGATTTTTTGAAGTGAGTTTTGCAGAGTGCGTTGCCGCTTCCGGTTGCGTCTGTCCGCAAGCCTTCAGCCCCACGGCCCTCAGCCGATGCCTTTGGACAGCAGGATCAGGTTCCGGTTGCCTTCGCGCCGGTAGCTGGCGTGGTCCATCGTCTTCTGGACCAGGAACACGCCAAGGCCGCCGACGCGGCGGTCGCCGACGTCGCTGGTCAGGTCGGGGGGTGGGGCTTCGGCGAAGGGGTCGAAGGCGTCGGCGTCGTCCTCCACCTCCGCCCTCAGCTCGGTGCCGTCCGCTTCCATCCGCACCAGAATCTCGTGCGGGCCGGCATCGCCATAGCCGTAGGATACGGTGTTGGTGATGAGTTCGTCGAAGCAGAGGTTGAACTTGAAGGCGAGGGCGGGGGGCAGGTCGTTGCGCTCGATGAACTCGTCCACCGCGGCGGCCAGCCGTTCCAGTTCGGACAGGTCGTTGCGCAGCACCATCTCCAGGCGGTTCGTCAGGGTATCGTCCATCCGCTCCTCTGCCTCCATTCCGCCCGTTATGCCGCCACGCCGGCCACTGCCCAGCGGCGCAGGGCCGTCAGGGCGATCCGCTCCACCTCGCTCCAGCCGAGCCCGCTCGCCATCTCCGCCAGCGCCACCAGACGGCTGCGGGCGCCGGTGTCGCCGACCGGCGCATTGCCCAGATCGGCGGTCAGCCCGGCGACCAGGCCATACAGCATGGTCGACAGGCTGTGCATCAGCGCCGCGCAATCGGGTGCCGTCAGCCTGGTGGCGAACAGATAGAGCTGGCCGACGCCGCGCAGCCGGGCGGCGAAGCTCTCCGCCGTGCCGGCTCCAGTCGCGACCTCGCCGCGCAGCTCCTCCACCGACAGACTGGCGAAGCGGCCGGCGGCGGCAATGAACTCCGCCACCGCGTCCTGGGGCAGACCGCCGGTGGCTTGGCCGCCGGTCTCGAACAGGCGCTGCGCCATGACGATCAGCTCCTCGATGTTGGCGAGGATGATGGCAACGCCGAAGCGGGCCAGCCCGTCGTTGCCGTCGGTGCAGGCGCGCAGGATCTGCGTCACCTTGCGGATGACCTGCACGGCGAACATCAGCATGGCGCTGCGGCTCTGTGCCAGTTCGGCCTCGGCGCCCAGTTCCTCCAGCGCGTGCTGCAGGATCTCCAGCCGCAGGAAGTCGAGCGACAGCATCTGGATGTCCGGGTTGTCGCCGTCCATCAGCACGCGGTTCAGCTCGCCGGAATAGAGGAAGAAGCGTCCGGACAGATCGAAGGCGATGCGTGCCGCCGACATCTTGGCCCGATCCGCCGCCGGCGTGCCGGCCAGCGCGCGCGTCATTGCCGCGAACAGCCGGACCATCGGCATCCAGTCGCGCCGCTGACTGGCCGGGGCGGCGCGCGGCGCCGGGGTGGAGGCGACGATCAATTCCGTTAGCGGCTCGATCCCGGCGCCGAGCAGCACCGACTGCCAGCGCTGGGCGTCGCCACCGCTGCCCGCCTGCCAGTCGGCCAGCATGTCCAGCAGCTCGGTCAGCTTGCGGGCGTCCAGCGGCTGGCTGGGGACGGCGCGCAGGGCTGCTTCCAGCGCGGCCGCCAGCGCATCGCGGTCGCGCAAGGGGGCGACGGTCGGAACCTCGGCATTGAACAGGGTCTGTTCGGCGGTGGGCACCGCCACCCGCATGGTGCCGGCAACCGCCAGCGCGTGGCGCAGCGCCTCGGCGAACTCCGCGGCGCTGGCGTAGCGATCGGCCGGCGCCTTGGCCAGCGCCTTCAGGATCACCGTGTCGAAGGGCGGCGGCAATTCCGGATTGCCGTGCGACGGCGGCGGCGGCTCGACGAACAGGATCTGCTGCATCACGGTGGCGACGGAGCCGGAGAAGGGCCGCCGCTGCGCCAGCAGGTAATAGAGCACCACCCCGGCGGAGAACAGGTCGCTGCGCGGGTCGGCCTTCTCCCCGCGTAGAACCTCCGGCGCCATGTAGGCGGGGGTGCCCAGCAGGTCGCCGGCCTGGGTCAGGTCGGAGGAGGAGATTTGCGCGATGCCGAAATCCGCCAGCTTCGGCGTCAGGTCCTCCTGCACCACGATGTTGGCCGGCTTGATGTCGCGGTGGATGACGTTGCGGGCATGCGCGAAGGCCAGCGCGTCCAGCACCGCCGCCATCAGCGCGCCGCCCTGCTGCACCGACAGCGGCGTGTCGGCCTCCAGATACTGCTTCAGCTCCTTGCCCTGGATCAGTTCCATGGCGAGGTAGGGTGCATCGCCCTGGGCGGCGTCCAAGGTGCCGTAATCATGGACCCGGACGATGTTTGGGTGGTCCAGCTTCAGGCCGATCTGCGCCTCCCGCCCGAAGCGGGCGAGCACGGCGTTGCGTTCCGCCGCCGCCAGCAACTCGGCACGCAGCAGCTTCAGCGCGACCGGCTGTCCGGACCGCCCGTCGGTGGCGCGATAGACCACGCTCATCGCACCCTGGCCCAGCACCCCCTCGACCCGATAGGGGCCGATGGGACCGGGAAGCACGCCGCCTACAGCGCCGTCGGGCATCGGAAACTCTCCAGCAGGTTCTTGCCGAAGGGGTTGTTCACGCTGTCGGCCCGCAGGGCGAAGACCGCCTTGCGGGTGCCCACCGTCACCGAGAAGGTGAAGCGGTCGGGCTGCGGCGTGGACTCCAGCTTGCCGTCGGCGAGGAAATGGAACAAGGCCCAGGGACCCTGGCGCGAGATGCCGGCCGGTTCCCCCGGCAGTGGCGGGCCGAAGCCGAGGCGCACGCTGCTGGTGCCCTCCGCCCCCGGCCATTTCATCACCTGCGGGCGCGGCGGACCGTGCTGGTAGATCAGCGTCTGGCCGTCGATGTCCATCGCCACCTGCGTCGCCTTGGCGTCCAGCTCCACCGGCGTGATCTCGAACACCACCTTGGCGGCGGCGGCCCCGGCCGGGAACAGGCTGTCGCGGATGCGCGCCGCCCGCTCGAACTGGTCGAGCACGGCGGGCGGAACGCCCAGATCGACCTGATCCACCTTCTGCCAGGCCCAGGGGCTGACCGTCATGTCGACGAAGGGGCGCAGGTTGGTGTTGAAGAACTGGTCGATCATGCCGCCCGGCGCGAACAGCTTGGCGAAATCGGCCGAGGTCACGTCGACCGGGCTGTTCGGCACCATGGGGAAGCGGTTGTCGAGAGCCGCCCGGCAGAAGGGCAGGACGGTGGACTGCCACGCCTTGTTGATCTGCGCCCGCGCGCCGCCGGCGCTGACCGTCGCCGCGCTCTGCGCCACGGTGGCGACCATGCCGCCGACCGGATCGGGCAGGTCGCGGGCGAGCGTGCGCAGCTGCGCCGCCACCGCCCCCTTGTCGCCACTGCCGGCCAGCCCGGCCAGCAGCGCGCCGTTCTGGTCGGGCGCGTTGGCGGCCCGCGCGATCTGCTGGTACAGCTCGCCCAGCAGTTTCAGCGAGTCGTCCAGCTTCGGCGGAGCGCCGCCTTCACCCTGCACCAGTTCGCGCAGAGCCTTGAAATGGTCGTTGATCGGCTGACCCGGTGGCGGACCCTCCGGCTGCAGCGAGACGCCGGCCAGCCGCGCCAGATAGGCGGCATTGGTGCCGGTGGAGTCCACCGCCTTCTCCGCCACCTGCGCCTGCTGCGCCACCCCGGCCAGCGGCCCGCCGGCCACCGGCCCCTTGCCGTCTGCCGGCTTGTCATTCGGGCCGGGCGCCAGCGTGGTCTGCCGCACCATGGCGGTCAGCCACAGCTTCAACGGCGATTGCGGGCCGGACAGCGTGTTCAGCACGTCGGCGGCCTGATTGAGGCTGCGCAGCGGCACGATCACCACGTCGCCCAGCATCTCGTCCCACTGGCGGGCGTAGCGGTCGAGATAGACGGCGAGGATGCCCTGTTCCAGCCGCTGCGCGCTGGCGACCGCCTGCGGTCCGCTGCTCGGCTGGCCCAGCACCCAATTCTCGGCCACCAGCGCCTTGGCGACCTTGGGCAGCGCCGGCAGCACCGCCTTGTGGAAGCCGTCATAGGTGTAGAGGCCGGGGACGCCGTCCGACAGCGGTTTGCCCGACGGGCGGATCAGCACCCGCCCGGCCAGCGGCCCGGCATTGTCCACCAGCCGCCAATCGGTCAGCGCTTGAATCTCCGGCCGGTCGCGCAGGATGGCGAAGCCGCGTTCGGCCAGCGGATAGCCGGTCAGGCTCTGCCGGGCCTCCTCGACCAGCGCCTCGTCTGCCGGCATGGCGGGCAACGACGCGGCCAGCATGGCGTCCAGATGGGTGCGCAGGTCGCGCCGGATGCCGTCATAGGCGGGGCCGGGCAGCGACGCCATCCAGTCCAGCGCCATCCATTCCGACACCAGCGCCTTGTCCATCGGCCCCTTGCCGGCCAGCATCAGATAGACCTTCAGCGCCTGGAACAGATATTCGGGCCGGCCGCGCTCGTGGCGCAGCTGCCCTTCCACCCGCAGGAAGACGCGCGGCAGCAGCACGGCGTTCAGCGCCCGGCCATAGACCGTCCCGCTCTGCCGGCCCAGCCGGTCGCCCTGATAGAGGCCGCCGGTCATCTCCAGCGGCGGCGGCTCGGTCCAGCCGGCGGGAATGGCGCGCAGCGTGTTCAGCGGCGGCACGATGGTGATGAAATCGGTGTCGTCCACCTTGGTCAGCGACCGCGGCGCGACGGCGAGCGGCTCCAGCTCCGCCTGAGCCTTGGCGGCGGCGGCATCGACCCCGGCGACCAGGGCGGCGTTGCCGGTGAAGCTGTTGGCCCAGAAGGCGGCGACCGCCAGTCCGGCCAGCAGCATCGCCGCCATCGCCCCGCTGCGCAGCAGGCGCCGCCGCCGCTCCAGCCCGCTGTCGGCGCCGACCAGCCCGGCCTCGGCGAACACCACCTCGCGCAGGGTGCGCGTCAGGAAAAAGCTTCGCCCGCCGCTTGCCGCCGGCAGCACCGGCCGTTCCAGCCCGAAAGACCCCGCCACCATCTCCGACAGCCGGTCCACCGGCGCGCCGTCCTGGGTGCCGCTGGTCAGATAGACGCCGCGCAGCAGTGCCCGCTCCTCGTAGCGGTTGGGCTCGAAGATCACCATCAGCAGGTCGGCGATGGCCGGCTTCAGCGCGGCGATCTGCGCCGGGAACAGGGTGTCGAGCGACCGGCGCTGGATGTCCGATTCGCCATGGACGCGGTCCAGCACCCGGCGGGCGATCCGGCCGGTCAGCGCGTCGAACTCCTCGCCGAAGCGGTAGACCGGGGCGTCGTCGCCCTTCCTGCCGTCGTCCAGCGGGAAGGTGACGCCCCAGACCTGCTCGCGCTCCTCGCGGCTGAGGTCGTCGAAGAACTCGGCGAAGCCGGCGATCAGGTCGGCCTTGGTCAGCAGCACATAAACCGGGACGCGCGACCCGACCTGTCCGCGCAGCTCCTTCAGCCGCAGCTTCAGCTGTTCGGCATGGCCCTTGCGCTCCGGCTCGCTCCAGGCGGCAAGCTCGGCGAGGCTGACGGCCAGCAGGATGCCGTTGACCGGCTGGCGCGGGCGGTGGCGCTTCAGCAGGGCGATGAAGTTCTTCCACACCTTGCCGTCGATGGCGGGCTGGCTGTCCTGGGTGATGTAGCGGCCGGCGGTGTCGATCAGCACCGCCTCGTCGGTGAACCACCAGTCGCAGTTGCGGGTGCCGCCGACGTCGCGCAGCGCCGCCCGCCCCATCTCCGCCGCCAGCGGGAAGCGCAGGCCGGAGTTGGCCAGCGCCGTCGTCTTGCCCGCCCCCGGCGCGCCGATCAGCAGGTACCAGGGCAGTTGGTAGAGATAGCGCTGCCCCCATTTGCCGCCGAACCGCGCCTTGCGCAGCTGGTCCAGCGCCTCGCGCAGCCGGCCGCGCAGCAAGTCGGTCTCCTGACCAACGGCTTCGGAATCGGGATCTCCCTTGGCGGCCGGCGTCGCCTTGGAGAGCGCCTGCACCATGCGGTCGTTGGCGCTGCGGTGGCGGTACAGCGACCATTGCATCGCCAGCGCCCACACCAGCAGGATGCCGAACACCACCGCCAATCGGATGGTCGCATCCTCCAGCGGGAAGGCGCCGGATACGGCGACCAGCGGCCCGAGGAACCAGACGATGGCGCCCAGGCACAGCGCCGCGACCAGCGTCAGGAACCAGCGGGAGGTCAGGGCGGAGAGGATGGATTTCAGCATCGGTGTTTCGCCATCGGTCAGGGCGCCAGCACGATGTCGACGCGCCGGTTGGCCTGACGGCCCTCCGCTGTCGTGTTGGGGGCAATCGGGTCGGTGTCGCCGCGCCCTTCGGCGCTCAGGCGGCTTCCACCGTCCTTTGCAGCGTCGGCGCCCAGAATCTCGGTCATCAGCCGCTGTACCTTGTCGGCCCGCGCCTCCGACAATTCCTGGTTGGACGGGAAGCGCAGCGAACGGATTGCGACGCTGTCGGTGTTGCCGATCACGGCGATCCGGCCCTTTTCGGAGCGCAGCGCCTCGGCAACATGCTTGAATAGCTCGACATAGCGCGGCTCGATGCGGTCGCTGCCCGATGCGAAGACGTTCAGGCGGGTGCGGACCAGCACGCGACCATCGGTGCCGCCGCTGACCTCGACCAGCCCTGCCTTGATGTCGGCGGCCAACGCCGCGGCGACGCGGTCGGCGACGGTCCGGCTGGGTGGCGGGGCGGGCAGGGTGGCCGGCGCCTCGATCCGCACGACCTGCACCGGTTTGTCCGGGATCAGCCCGGCCAAGCGGCGGTAGGCGGCATCGGACTGGTCGGCGAGCGCGAAGACGAACCAAGCATAGAGCGCCGCCAGCAGCGCCACGATCATCACCGCGGGAACCCACAGCGGGATGGTGGCCGCCAGTGGACGGAAGCCGTCGGCCTGCCCGCGCCAATGGGGCGACAGGTCGCGCTCCGCCTCGCCGCGCTGCTTGCGAATGACGCGGTACAGCCGGTCGCGCAGCTTCGCCAGATCGCTATAGCCGCGCGGCAGGACGCGGTACTTGCCCTCGAACCCCAGCGAAACGCAGAGGTAGTAAAGTTCCAGCTCCATCAGGTGACGGTCGGGCACCTCGGCCATCTGGTCGAGCAGGTCGAAGAAGCGCTCGCCGCCCCAGGTCTCCTTCTGGATGGTGGAGACCATGCTCTTGTGCGCCCACAGGCTCTGGTTGCCCCAGGAGGTCGCCAGAACCACGTCGTCCACCGTCGCACACAGCGCATAGCCGGCGCTGCGGATCTGGGCGGCGGGCAGGCCGGCGCGCACCGTCGCCGCCTCGAACCGCTGCATCTCGGCGATCACCCGCTCGCGCAGGGACTCCACGTCGCGGTGCTGGGGCAGGTCGCGCAGCCGCACCACGGTCGCCAGGATGGGGGCGGCGGCGGTGACCAGCGGGTTGTCGCTGACCGCGGTCAGCGCCGCCAGCGTCGCGTCGTCGAGCGGCCGGAAACCTGGAGAGAATGGAGCAAGACCGGAGGCCGCAGGGGCCGGAGCCGCCGGAGCGGACGGCTTGGCCGACGCGAAGGCGGGCTGCGAGAAGGCTGCCGGCGAGGGGGAGGGGGCGTAGGACGCAGCGCCCTGGCCGAAGGCGGGCGGCACCAGCCCGGCCGCCGGAGCGGCAGCGGCGGCACCCCCGGCCGGCGCGGACGGGCGCTGGAACGCCATCGGCTGCATCACCGTGGCGTCGATGTCGTCCGGTTCGTCGAACGGGTTCTTGTCGGGCGGCGGCCGGACGCTCATGACGGCCCCTTCACGATCAGGTTGTGCTTGGCAACGGGCGGCTGGTCGGTGGAGACCTTCGGCGCAGGTTCAGCCTTTTCGGCCTTTGGCGCATCGGCCTTAGCCTTGTCGGCATCGGGCTTCGCGTCTTCAGGCTTGTCCGCAGCGGGCTTATCCCCTTCGGTCTCACCGTCGGCGGTGGCCGCATCGCTATCTTCGCCATCCTGCCGGACGAGCGTGATGGTGCTGCCCTTGGCGGTCAGGACGAAATTGTTCGCCTTGTTCGGTTCCACTGGCTGCAGGGCGCGCCAGCCGGCTTCCTCATAGGCGCGGAAGGCGGCGGCGATGGCCAGCGTCTTGACGTCCGGCTTGGGCTGGATCGTCACGGTCTGCCGGCCGTCGGGCTGCACCGCCAGCTCCTGCCGGTCGAGCAGGGTGGGGCCGAGCGTCGCCTTGTCCTGGTCCATGACCTGGAAGAAATCGGCATTGGCGAAAGCGTCGCTGGGGCCGAGCTGGTAAAGCCGCAGCATCACCGGCGACGGCCGGCCGCTGGGATCGGGGTTCAGCGCCTTCGCCCCCACCACCGTCAGCCGGATCGTGGTCGGCGGCGGCGGCTTCGGAGCGGAGGAGCAGGCGGCCAGCGCCAGCGCTGCGACCAGGGCGGCAGCGGACCATGTCGTCTTCCGGATCCGCATCCAGCCGGCAATCCTCTGCATCACCACACCTTTCCCCTTATACGTTCGGGTATAGCAGGGCACGAACGGATGGTCATCCCTAACCAAAGGCGCCGGCGTGACAATTCCTCGACCGCCGGCTGGAGAGGTTGAACCGGGACCGCCAGCGGGACAGACTCGGGGCGACGGGACGGTCCACAACGAAGCGGCGAATGGAATAAAGCCGGTTCGCGCGCTGTTCGTGTTGCGGACCCCCGGGGGACAATTGACGAAGGTAACGGCGCCATGTCCACGCTTGCCATGCCCACGCTTTGGACCCGGATGAGAGCCGAACTGGGCGACAGCGACGCGCAGTACCGGCTGGCGGAGATGCTGCGGACGTCCGATGTCGTCGCTTCCGTGCCCTGGTACCGCCGCGCGGCCCGTCAGGGCCATGTCGCGGCGCAGACCATGCTGGCCTTCCTGCTCGCCAACGGCATCGGCGTGCCGCCCGACCCGCGCCGGGCGGTTTCCTGGTACCGCCGCGCCGCCGCCAAGGGCGATGTCGGGGCGCAGAACAACTTGGGCTTCATGCATGAACATGGCGCCGGCGTGCCGTGCGACCCTGCCAAGGCGGCGTTGTGGTACCGGTTGGCCGCGCTGCAGCATTCGGCCCCCGCCCAGGTCAACCTCGCCCTTCTCCTGCTCGACGGCCGCGGCGTCGACCGCGACGAGGTCGAGGCGGTGCGTTGGCTGCGCGCCGCCGCCGAGCAGGGCCACCCCGCCGCCCAGTACCGCCTTGGCCTCTGCCTGCGCGAGGGCGTCGGCTTGGAGCGCGATGCCGCCGAAGCCGCGCTCTGGCTGCAGGCCGCCGCCGCGGCCGGCGACCGCGAAGCGCTGGTGGCGCTGGCCGAGCTGCGCCAGACCGTCGTCCCAGCCTTTGCCGACATCCGGACTGGCAGCGGCGGGACGGACAGTGGCGCGGAGGATGAGGACGAGGCGATCGACTGGCGGCATCAGGCGGAACAGCGTCCCATGCAGGACGCCCGTGCCGGAGCGATGCCGCCGGGCTGACGCCCGTCCCACCCGACCTCAATCATCCGATCACGCCCAGCTTGCGCCAGACCGGCAGGCTGTTGCGCAGGCACCAGTCCATGCTGTCGGCGATGGCCTTGCGGCTCGCGTCGTCGGCATTCTCCGGGGCGGCCAGACGGCGCATCGCGTGGCCGACCAGCGCGTCCAGCGTTTCCGGCACGCCTTCGCACAGGCCGTCATAGAGCAGCGCCTCCATCGTGCTGACATGCAGGCCGGCCCCGCCGATCGAAGCGGCGAAGGCGCTGCTTTTGCGCCCCTCGCTGGTGGCGAGTTCATTGGCGGCGGCGCGGTTGTGGGCCAGCACGCCCGGCAGCGGCGTCACCCGCTCCGGCGGGTTGGGCACCGGGATCGCCTGGTTGGAGCCGGTCAGCATCCCGGCGATCTCCACCGCCGACAGGTTGCCGCCGGCCCGCCGCACCTCCGGCAGCTCCATCAACTCGCCGATGCGGCGCGGCCCGTCGGCCAGCGCGTCGAAGATCGGCTCGTAATGCTTGGCCTCCAGCGTCGCCTCGCCCAGCGGGACCTTGATGGTGGTGTGGGCGTCGGCCCGCGGGATGGTCAGCGCCATCGCCATGTCCATCAGCATCGCGTCGCGCTTGGCCACGCTGATCCGCCGGGCACCGCGCACGAAGACGTCGCGGCGGAAGGGCCGGCCGACGCAATAATCCTTGAAGGTCTCGCGCAGGCTGGGCACGCCGATGCTGTCGAGCGCCTTGCGCTGGTCGGGCGTCAGGGCGAGGTCCGGGTAGTTCTCGAACAGGGTGGCGGAGCCGGCATAGGTCAGCTTCGCCTCGCCCAGTTCGCGCGCGACGTCGACATGGTAGAGCGGCTGCCAGCTGCCGTTCAGATACTCGTGGGCCAGATAGACCGACTGGTCGGTGGCGCTCTGCGTCTTGGTCTCGCCGCGCAGCTTGCCGAACATCGCATCGTCGCCCAGGATCTTGGCGCCGGCCTTGTAGAGCTGCTCGGCGAAGTCGAGGCCGGCCTTGACCTGCCGGTCGCTGCGCTCGTGGACCAGTCCGGAATACTCGTAGAGCAGCCGCTGCAGCGGCATCATCGGCGCCCAGCCCGGCATGGCGTTGTAGCTGACATAGACCAACCCGCCCGGCTTCAGCTTCTTCGCCAGGAAGCGCGCGATGGCGGCGCGGTTCATCGGGCTGACCCAGCTGTAGACGCCGTGCAGCGTGACGAAGTCGAACTCCGGCAGCTCCGGTCCCTCGCCGTCGGCCATGTCGGCGAAGCTTGCCTCGTGGAAGCTGATGTTGGTCAGGCCGGCCGCCTCGGCGGCGTCGCGGGCACGGGCGATGTGGGCGGGGTGGAAGTCCACCGCATGGAACCGCCCCTGCGGGTTGGCCGCCGCGAACAGCGCCACCGTCGTGCCATGGCCGCAGCCGAGTTCGCAATAGTCGAACCCGTTCGCCGTGGACGGCGGGGCGATGCCGTTGATCAGGCAGCTCAGCGTCAGATGCGCCGGTCCCTGTTCACGGTAGAAGCCCGGCAGATATTCGATGTCCGACACATAGCCGGCGCTCCAGTCGCTCATTGGGTCCTCGTTTCAGCTCGAGCCGATACCCCCACCCCAACCCTCCCACGCTCTCGGCGGACCTAGGTCCGTCCGACACGGGGGAGGGAGGGACCCGCGAAGCGGGAGGGTGGGGGCAAGCGGGCAACCACTCACAAATCCTGCATCGGAAACACCGCGTCCTTGCGCTCGACCGGGCTCGGCGCGTGCAGCACCCAGCCGTTCCAGCCCAGCCGCGTGGCATCGCGGTCGTCCTCCCCGGCGGCCAGCCGGGCGCCCGGCACCTCCGGCGCCTGCAACGTCACCTGAAGCTCGAAATCCAGCTCCGGCCCGACATACATCCGAACCAAATCCTGCAGCTTCCGGAACTCGCGGCCTTCCGGCATGAAGTCGCGGAACTGGTCGTGGTTCAGCGGGCCGATGCGCAGGCGGAACTTGCCCTGGACGTCCCAGGCGCGGTCGCCGGCCAGCGCGTCGATGCCCAGCCGGCAATGCCGGCCTTCCGGCTCGGCCAGCGTCGGCAGCCGCGTCTGCCCGTCCGAGGATATCGGCAGCCAGCCGCCGACGAAGCTCTCCACCGTCACCGGCCGGCCGAGGAAATCCGACAGCATCTCCTGCAGATCGACGGCCGAGCGGGTCCCACGCGACAGCAGCCCGGAATAATGCAGGAGCGTCTCGTCCTCCACCACCAGCCGCTTGGTCAGCGACGGCTGGCCGATGCCGACGAAGCTGGACAGCGTGGTGCTGACCGGATCGGGCTCGCGCGAGCCTTGCCCCCGCTCGAAGGACACCGGCAGCCGGTATTTGGCCCAGGCGCGGTAGAACAGCGAGAAGCTGCGGTGATGGAAGACGTCGAAGAAGTCGCGCAGCGACCGGTTCCGCTCGCGCAAGGAGCGGATCATGATCTCGGTGTAGTGCTGCGGCAGCACGCCCAGCGGCCCGACCAGCCCCATGAAGGCGCCGATCACCGTCGGCGGCCGGCCGTCCTGGCCCGGCTCCGCCCCCGCCACCTGATTGCCGGGGAAGGTCAGCGAGGTTTCGGCGCGCAGACGCACCACCTCTTCGCGCGGGTCATGGTCATGGCCCACGGCGTGGCGGCGGGCGTTGCGCGGGTCGCGCGCATCGCGCCGGGCCTGCCATTCCAGCACCCGCACCGCCTGGAAGAAGTCGAAGCGGTGGGGAGTGCGGAACAGCCGGTCGATCACAGAAGCGGGCGGTTGCCGGCGCGGGCGGGCCATGTGCGGAGCACTCCGGTGCGGCCCTTGACCGTAGCGGTCAGCCGCGTGAAGGAATTGATCGAGCAGTACAGCCCCAGGAAATGGTCGAGGATCATCGCCAGCAGGAACATGCCGCTGCCGCTGAAGCGCTGCGGGTCGAATTCGATGCCGACATCGATGCCGCGGCAGATGGCGTCGCCCCAGGCGACGTCGCCCGGCCGCGACGGAGCCCGCGCGGTGCCGCGCTTGGTCGTCACCTTGACGAGGCCGTCTGCGATGCCGCGCGTCTCGGCCGAATCGCGGAAGTCGTAGAGCCGCAGGATCTCGCGCAGAGCCTCCGTCCCCTCCGCTCCACCGGAGATCGACAGGTGGTTGAGCAGCAGGTGGGAGACGAGGCGCCAGCGGTGCCCCTTGCGTTCGGCGATGCGCAGCGTCGGCGTCGGCGGCGTCAGGCAGGCGACACCGGACACCGCCGCCATCCCCTCCATCAGCTTCAGGTGCGGGTGGCCGCCGCCATAGGGCAGTTGCGAGGGCAGGTCGCGGTTCAGGCAGGTCGTCTCGACCGACAGCACCGATTCCGCCGGGCTGGACGGATCGAAATCGAGATCGACCAGCGCCAGATGCACCTCCGTTCCCGGATCGCGCCCGCCGGCCGGGCGGCGGCTGGCGGTGAAATAGGTGCGGCTGACCGCCTCCACCCCGCCATGGCGCAGGCCATAGAAGGGCAGGAAGCGCCGCTGCTTGCCGTCTGGGTCGGTGGCCAGCACGCTGTCGACCGAATAGACCTCCAGTGCGCCGGGACGGCGGGCGTCGGGGACCACCCGGTGCTCGTGCTGGGTCTGGGTCAGCGCCACCGGCTCCGCCCGCTGGCGGAACAGATTGACCACCGGGGTGCAACCCAGGGCGAAATTATCCTTCGACACCGCGCGCTCCAGGTCGCCGTCGGTGCTGTTCAGATAGATGAAGACTTCCAGCGTGTTGCCGGCGCGGCGCAGCACCTTCGGCGAGACGTTCAGGTCGAAGAACAGGAACTTCTCGGGGAAGGCGAAATATTCGGTCAGCAGCCGGTAACCGCCGTGGGAGCGGGCGGGGTAGGGCAGCATGCCCTCCTCGTCGCCGAAGCCGACCGGGCGGATGGCGTCGGGGCCGAGGATCACCGCGTTCGGGTCGTGCGGATCGTCGGCCAGCGCCACCGAGACGGCGTTGTTGAAGATCAGCTCGTGCAGGGCATAGACCTGCTGCGGCTGGCCGCGCAGGAAGAAGCGCAGGGTTTCCGGTCCCAACTCGGTGAAGGTCATCTCCGGCACGCGGCAGCGCAGGGTCAGCCGCAGCGCCGCCACCGCGTCGCCCGCCCGCGGGTTGGGCGGGGCCACCAGCGGCCGGCCGCTCAGCACCGCCTGATCCAGATCGACCGGCCACAGAGTCGCCGGGTAGACGGTGCAGAAGCGGCAGGTCTCCCCGCGCAGTGCCTCGGTCTCCAGCTCCGTCCCCTTCGGCACGGTGTGGGCGCCGGTCAGGTCGGGGCTGCTCCGCATCTGCACCACCGCCATCGACGGGATCGGCGCCAGGTAATGCGGATAGAGCACGTCCAGCAGCGTGTCGACCAGCTCCGGATATTCATCGTCCAGCTTGCGGCTGATGCGGGCGTTGAGGAAGGCGACGCCCTCCAGCAGCCGGGCGACATGCGGGTCCTCCACCGCGTCGGCGCTCAGCCGCAGCCGGCCGGCGATCTTCGGATGCGCCTCCGAGAACTCCGCCGCCATGCGGCGCAGATAGGTCAGCTCGCGGTTGTAATATGGGAGGAGTTCGTCAGCCACGGGCCTTGCTCGTCACGGTGACCATGTTGGAGGTGGGATCGACCACCGAATCGAACACCATCGGCTCGGGCGCCGGATCGGCGTGGATCAGCGCCTCGATCCGGAAGCGCAACGTGCGGTCCGCGGGGTCGCTGTTCTCGACCATGCTCACTGCCAGATGGGCGAAGCGCGGCTCCCAGCGCCGGATCGCCGCCTCGATCTGCGCCACCACCTCGCGCCGGCGGGATTCGGTGCCGACATTCTCGACCAGCAGGTCGTGGCAGCCATAGCCGAGGATCGAGTCCGCCAGCTCCGTCAGGTCGTCCGGCCAGCCGAGCACCCGCCGCCGGGTGTTCAGCAGGTTCTCCAGGTCGCGCCGGATCGCCGCCCGCAGGTCCGCCACGGTGTGCGGCCGCGGCGCCATGTGCTCCGGCGTGTCGTCGAGCAGACGGTCCAGGACGGACAGGGTGATGGATTGGTTGCGATCCATGGTGACCTTTGTGTCTTCTCCCTCTCCCGTCCCGGGAGAGGGAAGGGGCCCATGCGCAGCATGGGAAGGGTGAGGGGTGATCCAAGGATTAGAAATCCATGTCCGGATCGCCCCTCACCCTCCCCACGCCTGCGGCGCGGGTCCCCTCCCTCTGCCGGGGCGGGAGAGGGCGTTATCCTCACACCGCCCCGGAGAACTCCAGCGTGCCCAGCTGCATCATCGGCACCGCCTCTTCCCCGACGAGGAAGCAGCGCTGGCCCTGGCCGCGCACCGGCGCCTCCTCCGACCATTCCGTCACCCGGCCGAGCTTCACCGCGGCGTCGGCATCGGCGGGGGCTCCGCCATACAGCGCCGGCAGATAGACCTCGCCGTCCGGGCCGCCGCGCACCGTCATGTGGGCGGGGCGCCACAGCAGGTCGCGCGGGCGTTCCGGCGCGCGGAACTCGACCAGCTCCACCGTCTCGGTGGCGATCCAGAAATACTTGCCGGTGCTGGTGAAGACCTCGAAGAAGCCGCCGGTCAGGTCGTCCAGGTCGCGGAAATCCTCGAACGGCGTGCCGTCATGGCTGCCGGACACCTGCGGACGCATCTCCTCCGCCTGGGCCAGCTTCGCCACCGCGTCCGCCGTGTCGCCGGCGCGGAGCGCCACCAGCGCCTCCAGATGCAGGCGCAGATGG
The DNA here is from genome assembly GCF_003116065.1 of Azospirillum sp. TSO5. Classification (NCBI taxonomy): domain Bacteria; kingdom Pseudomonadati; phylum Pseudomonadota; class Alphaproteobacteria; order Rhodospirillales; family Azospirillaceae; genus Azospirillum; species Azospirillum sp. TSO5. The sequence continues at coordinate 144,171 of NZ_LGQY01000006.1, forward strand.
TCGGCGGGCTGATCGATGAACTCGGGCACCCGGCCGTCGGCGAACAGCTGGCCCCGCGCCTGTTCGGCGCGCACCAGCTGGCGGAACAGCGCCATGGTCACGGCGACCTGCGGTTCCTGCGTGCCAATGGTGTCGAGCTGCAGGTCGGCGCGCTCCAGGTTGCCGGCGAAGCTCAGCAGCTCGGCCAGGAAGACGCGGCGGTCGAGGTCGGTCGGCTTCTTCTTGATCTCGCCGTTCAGCGCGGTGATCGCCTCGTCGAGGCGGCCCGCCTGGAACAGCTGGGCTGCGGTTTCGCTCATGATCGGTTTCTCCCCTGGATGGAACGCCTGACCTCGCCGGTATCGCCGGGTCACGCCGCTCCGCCGGTTTGGGCCAGCTCCGTCACCAGCTTGAAGGTCGAGAAGACCTGATCGAGCTGGAAGTGCGGCCGTAGATGGATGACGCATTGATAGTTGCCGGGCTTGCCCGGAATGGCGCGGACCTGGATGCTGCCCTCGCGCAAGGGATAGCGCGCCTTCTGGTCCAGGCTGGCGTCGTCGTTGCCCAGGCAATAGCCGTGCAGCCAGCTCTGCAGGTCGCGCTCGCATTCCTCCGGCGTGACGAAGGCGCCGACGCGGTCACGCACCATCACCTTCAGGAAATGGGCGAAGCGCGCCACGCAGAACATGTAGCGCATCATGGCCGACAGCCGGGCGTTGGCGGTCGCCGTCATGTTGGTGTACTGCCCGACGCGCTGGACCGACTGGTTGCCGTAGAAGACCAGATAGGGCGTGTCCTTGCAGCGGCTGATCGGGATGAAGCCGAGATCGTCCAGGTCCCGTTCCAATTGGTCGGAGATCGAAACCTCGACCGAGAATTTCTGCGCCACCTTTGTGGCGTCGGTGGCGAAGTCCGGCACCACCAGTTCGGTCACCAGCCCGCCGCCGACCACGTCCCGTTGCGCGCCGCGAATGTCGGCGAACCAGCCGTGATGCAGGAAGGAGCGGATCAGCACGGTGCCGAAGGCGTAGACCGCGTTGCCCCAGCAATGATCCTCCAGCCGCATGCCGCCTTCACCGCCGAGGGACTCCTCGCGGTAGCGGAAGCCGTGGCGGGCCTGCGGATCGTCGCCATAGGGCTCGCGCATCAGCACGCGCGGCAACGCCACGCCGATGAAGCGCGAATCCTCGGTCTCCTGGAAGCGGTGCCAGCGCTGGTATTCCGTCTGCCGCAGCACCGATTTCAGGTCCAGCGGCAGGCCAAGCTCGTGGAAGGTCTCCAGCCCGAACAGCTCCGGCGCCGCTCCGACGATGGCGGGGGCGAATGCAGCCGCGGCGACCTGGGCCAGCCCCTTCAGGCCGGACACGTCGTCGGTCGGTCGCTCCTTGGTCGGGCGGTGCTGCACCGCATAGTCGCACAGCAGCACGCCGAACGGACGGCCGCCGGGCATGCCGAATTCGTCGCTGTAGACCTTGTTGAACAGCTGGCTCTGGTCGAACTCGATGGCGCGTTCCTGGTCGCGGCATAGTTCGGCCCAGGTCAGGTTCAGCAGCCGCAGAACCACCGTCTCGGCGGTCTGCGCCTGCTTCACCAGCGTGCGCACCCCGCGCCACGACGCCTCCAGCGATTGGAAGCGCTTGTGGTGCAGGATGGCGTTGACCTGCTCGGACAGCAGCGCGTCGATGGCCGCGATGTCGCGGTCGAGCGCGGCGCGCAGCGTGTCCAGGCTGTCATAGACGGGAAGGGTAATCCCGAACCACAGGCGAAGCGCGTCGCCCGGCCCTTTCGCCGCCAGAAAGGCGTCGAGCAGGCCGGGGTCGTCGCGGCCGATCGCCATGTCGACCGCCCGCAGACGCAACGGCCGTTCTAGGACCGTCGCCTCCGCGTCATCGGCATGAAAGTCCGCCGCTGACTCGCTCATGCCGCTATCAGCCGGCCTGCGGGATGCGGGCGACCATGCGCATGGAGGTGGTCAGTTCCTCCATCTGCAGCCACGGGCGCATCCAGGCGACGGCGTTGTAGGAGCCGGGCTTGCCCGGGATCTCCTTCACCTGCACCTTGGCCTCGGCCAGCGGGTACTTCGCCTTCATCTCCTGGCCCGCGGCTTCGTTGCCGTTGACGTAGTTCAGGATCCAGCGGTTCAGCCACGCCTCGCAGTCGCTCGCCTCCATGAAGGAGCCGATCTTGTCGCGCGCCATGATCTTCAGGTAATGGGCGAAACGCGAGGTCGCCATGATGTAGGGCAGGCGGGCGGAGATCGCGGCGTTCGCGGTCGCCTCCGGCCGGTCGTACTTCTTGGGCTTCTGCGTGGTCTGGGCGCCGAAGAAGACGGCGTAGTCCTGGTTCTTGTAGTGGCAGAGCGGCAGGAAGCCCAGCTTCGACAGCTCGGCCTCGCGACGGTCGGTGATGCCGATCTCGGTCGGGCACTTGGCGTCGCTGTCGCCGTCGTCGGAGGTGAAGGTGTGGAAGGGCAGGTTCTCGACCTTGCCGCCGCCCTCGGCGCCGCGGATGGCCGTGCACCAGCCATACTGCGAGAAGGCGTTGGTCAGGCGCTGGCCCATCGCGTAGGACGCGTTCATCCAGCAATAGTCGTTATGCGCCATCGGCCGGGCGATGCCGCCCTCGTACGGGGCCTCCTCGTACTCGAACTCCTCGACCGGCTTGGTGTTGGCGCCGTAGGGCATGCGGGCCAGCACGCGCGGCATGGTCAGCGTGACGAAGCGGCTGTCGTCGCTCTCACGGAAGCTGCGCCACTTGGTGTACTCGACGCTGTCGAAGATCTTCTCCAGGTCGCGCGGCTTCGACAGCTCGGTCATGTCCTCGAAACCGAACAGCTTGGGGCTGGCGGCCGAGATGAAGGGCGCGAAGGCGGCCGCCGCGACGTTGGAGACGCCGGTCAGCAGCTCCATGTCGTCGGGGTGGTTGGTGAACTCGTAGTCGCCGATCAGGGCGCCGTAGGGTTCGCCGCCGGCGATGCCGAACTCGTTCTCGTAGATCTTCTTGAACAGGTTGCTCTGGTCGAATTCGACCGCCTTCGAGATGTCCTTGTACAGGTCCTTCTTCGGGCAGTTCATGACGCGGATCTTGAGCGTCGAGCCCGTCTCCGAGTTCATGACCAGATAGTTCAGGCCGCGCCACGATCCTTCCAGCTTCTGGAACTTCTCGTGGTGCATGATGGCGTTGAGCTGCTTGCTGATCTTGGCGTCGATCGCGGCGATCGCCTTGTTGATCGTCTGGCCCAGGTTCTTGTTGAAGGTGACCGTACCGGCCAGCGCTTCCTGGGTCAGGGTGCGCAGCAGCTCCTGCGCACGGTCCGGCTCGGTCTGCTTGGTGGCGGCGATGGCCTGGTCGAGGATCGAGAGGCCGGTACCTTCGGCGACCGCGCCGGCGGCGGCAGCGCCCTGGGTCTGAGCGTCGCTCATAGGATCAGCCCTCCTTCGTCTCGGTGCCGAGCTCGCCGCTCAGCGCCTTCAGCTCGTCGGTGTTCTGCAGCACGCGCTCCAGCAGACCTTCCAGCTCTTCCGAGCGGTCGGCCTTGCTCAGCAGGTCGCGCAGCTGGTTGCGGGTCTCCAGCAGCTTGCGCAGCGGCTCGACCTGCTGGACGACGCGGCCCGGCTCGAAATCCTCCATCGACTTGAAGGCGAGATCGACCGACAGCTGGGTGCCGTCGTCGGCCAGGGTGTTGTCGACCTTCATCTTCAGGCCGGGCGTCATGCGGGCCATGACGTCGTTGAAGTTGTCGCGGTCGATCTGAATGAACTTGCGGTCCTTCAGCGGCTTCAGCGGCTCGGTCGGATCGCCCGAGAAGTCGCCGAGGACGCCCACGACGAAGGGCAGCTCCTTGACGACGGTCGCGCCTTCGGTCTCGACGTCGTAGGTGATGTGGACGCGGGGCTTGCGCACGCGATCCAGCTTCTGGTGGATACTCGCCATGTGATCGGACCTCCCTGCTCACGCCGTAGGATAGGCGATGATCGTCAATACCCGGATTGTTCTGCCGGCGGCGGCGCCTTGGCGCCGGACGCGATGAAGAACTGCCGCCGCGTTTCCTCGTCGGTGATGAGCTCCAGCAGGAGCTCCTGCAACGACATGCGGCCGCGGCGGACCACCTCCTCCAGCGTGTAGGAGATGGGGGAATGGGGTTCCGTCTTGCGGAAGAAATCGGCGACCTGCAAGAGGACCTTGAAGGCCTCCTCGCGCGTTGCAACGGCCCCGCTGGCCTGGACCTTCGCCGTCGCGGCCACGGCACCGCCGCCGGCCGCCACCAGCTCGGTCGATCCCGAGGGGCTGTCGGCCGCCGCCGGCTCGTCGCCGGACAGGGTCGCCAAACGGTCGCGCGCGGCGTAATTCACCGCGTCCAGCGCCGCCGCCAGCACGTTGCGGATGTTGCCGGCGGGCGGCGAGTCGTAGCCGGCCTTGTCGTAGAGGATCTTGCCCAGCGCCTCGAACTCGTCGATGGCGCCCTGGATGTCCTCGACGAGCGTCTTGAATTCCGACGCCGGCGTCTCGCGCACGCTTTGCTCGAACTGTTCCCAGGTGACGGCGCCGTTATCGATTCGCGCCTGCCGGCGCGTCTCGTCGGTGATCTTCGCCAGTTCCACCGCCTGCTCGTACTGCCAGAGCGAATAGGGGATGTCCCCCATCGTCAGCGGCACCTTGCGGATGGGCTGGATCAGCGTGCCGTCGGCCGATTCGCCGTTCAGTCCGGTCAGCGGTCCCACGCGGGTGGCGATGCCGTCCTCGTCCGGGGCGGGATACAGCCCGTCCCAGAACCGCTCCACCAAGCCGCGGGCCAGCGCGAAGCCGTCACGCAGGCCGGCATAGCCCTCCGCCCGCAGCAGCGCCTCGATGAACCAGGCGGTGACCTCCAGGTCCTTGGCCTGGGTGCGCAGGATTCTGGGGCTGACCTCCAGGATGGTGCGCCATTCCGGCAGCAGCCCGCCGGCATCGTCCTCCACATCCATGGAGCGTTCCGCGGCGCGGGCGGCGCTGCGCGCATCCTTTACCGTGTAGTAGTCAGCCGAGGCATTCTCGCGCAGGTCGATTCCGGACTCGGATTCACCTTCGATCGGCTGCAGAAGCTCTTCAATGTCGAAAATTTGCGGTGACGCCATGTTAAGGAGAACACCCTTTCCGCATTCATATGAAAGAAGCAATAGCCGACCGCCGGCGCTCCCGCCAGTTTGGGAGAAAGCGTTCAAGCCGCAAAATTGATAGCGTTACTTACAACGGTTCGACAAGGCTATTCGTCATGGCGGCCCTGGACGAACGAAATATTGCAATTGCGTAACAAATTAGCCGGTGGGCTAGCCCGACAAGCTTGACGAAACGCAATTGCGGATGAATGCTGCCGGTCTGACGTCGGAACGAAGCCCCTCGGGATGCCTTTTGCGATGACTCCTGGCGCCAATCCGTACAACCCGCAAGGCATCGCCATCGGCCTGCCGGCCGATGTGGCCGTGCCCGAGGAGACCGGCATGCCTGTGCTGGTGGAAAAGCGCGACCCCTCCGGCCGGCTGCTGGCGCGGGTCGGCATCGCCGCGGGGGTGCTGGAGGGACCGTGCCTCTTCTTCGCGGAGGATGGCGAGACGGTGGTGTCGCGGATGATGTTCCGCGCCGGCCGCCCGCTTCTGCCGCAATCGCCGGGCGTCCCGTCGCCCTTCCTGTCCGGCTGCCCGGTGGCTGCCGGCGAATCGCCGTTCTGACCGGCCGGAGTCACCAGGATGCCGCCCGCTGCCCGCCTCGGCGACCTGATCAAGCAGGACACGCCGCACTGCCACGCACCGATCCACCCGCCGGCCCCGGTGCCGGCGCCGGCGCCCCATCCGGGCCTGCCGCTGGCGATCATCCTGGGCAGTCCGACGGTGCTGATCGGCAAGATGCCGGCGGCCCGGCTGACCGACATCTCAGCCCCCTGCGTGCTGCCCGGCTGCATTCCCGCCGGTCCCGGCATGATCTCGCAAGGGTCGGGCACCGTGCTCATCAACAGCCTGCCGGCTGCCCGGATCAACGACATGACCGCACACACCAGCTGCGTCGCCCCGATCCCCGCACCGGTCGGCAAGGTGCTGCCGCCCGGCTGCCCCACCGTCATCATCGGCGGCTGACCGCATGCGCCTCGGCCATTTCGAGAGTCTGCACCCGGTCTGCCCGCGCTGCCTCGCCACCCGCGGAGCCGCGGTGCCGTTGGCGCTGGGCATGATGGAGCAGGCGACGGCGGAGGATGTGCGCTGGGGCACGCTGGTGTGCGGCGACGACGCCTGCGCCATGGAATATCCAATCGTCGACGGCGTTCCGATCCTGGTTCCCGACCTGCGCGGCTGGATGGCGGCCAACGGCCATCTGCTGACCACGCGCACCGACCTGCCGGCGGCGATGGAGGGTGTGCTGGGCGATGGCTTCGGTCCCGACAGCGCCTTCAACGCCACGCGCCAGCACCTGTCCAGCTATGGCTGGGACCATTACGGAGACCTCGACCCCGCGACGCCGCCGGGCGAGGCGGGGTCGGTGGTGCGCTGTCTCGACGCCGGGCTGGAGCGCCTGGGCGCGCTGCCGGCCGGGCCGGTGCTGGATCTCGGCTGCGGCGCCGGACGGACCAGCTTCGAACTGGCGGACCGGACCGGTGGCCTCGTGGTCGGGCTCGACCTGCACTGGCCGCTGCTGATGCTGGCGCGGCGGGTGATGGAGCGGGGGGAGGCGGTCTTTCCGCTGCGCCGCTCCGGCATCGCCTATGACCGCCGGCGGATCGAAGCCCGGTTCGCCGCGGCAGAGCGGGTCGATTTCTGGATTGGCGACGCGCTGTTCCCGCCTTTCGCGCCGCAGCGATTTGCCTTGGTTGCGGCGATGAACGTGCTCGATTGCGTGGCTTCGCCGCCGGCACTTCTGCACGCCATCGACGGGGCGGTGGCGGACGGCGGTGGCGCGATTCTGGCGACGCCCTTCGACTGGTCAACCCAGGCGACGCCGGTGGAGGCCTGGCTCGGCGGCCATTCCCAGCGTGGCGACGATGCCGGCCGCTGCGAAGCGGTGCTGGCCCGGCTTCTGACGCCGGGGGCCCATCCGCAATCGGTCGCGAGGCTGCACGCGCAAGGAGAGCCGGTCGATGTTCCCTGGACGGTGCGTATGCATGACCGCGCATTTATGCAATATATGACGAATATGACGATGTTACGCGCATGTTCCGAGAAAGACGCTGGAAAGTTTCATTCGACTTGAGAAGCATTGCTGTGGATTTTTCGAAATAGCTTGGCCAGAGTTCGCGGTACAGCCACAGGACGAACCGGCCGGCCGGTTGAGATGGAGCGGACGCCAAGAGCGCTCTGCCCGCATGGGTTGAAGACACGAAAGCACGAGAAGGGGGTGGAGCCATGGTGGCGGTCGATCTGCAGAGCATGATTTCCCGGCTGAATCCTCTGTGCCGGCGGGCGCTGGAGGCGGCGGCCGGACAGACGCTGTCGCGCACGCATTACAATTGCGAGATCGAGCACTGGCTTCTCCAGCTGATCGGTGCCGCGGACGGCGACATCTCCGCCATCCTGCGCGTCTATGAGATCGACGCCGGCCGGCTGTCGGCCGACCTGACGCGGGTGCTGGACAAGCTGAAGACCGGCAACAGCCGCGCCCCTGCGCTGTCGCCCAACCTCGTCCAGCTGATGCGCGAGGCGTGGGTGCTGGCCTCCCTGCAATATGGCGAGGGGGCGGTGCGCTCCGGCCATCTGCTGACGGCCCTGCTGTCCGACGAATCGCTGTCGGCCCAGGCGCGCGACATGTCCGGCCAGTTCGCGAAGATCACCGCCGAGGCTCTGCGCCGCGACTTGGCCCGCATCGTCGCCGACACGGCGGAGGCGCGGACCAGCGCCCCGGTCGCGGCTGCCGGTGGCGGTGCCGCCGGGGCGTCGGCCGGCGGTGCGCCGAAGGCGGGTGGGGCGACCCCCAACCTCGACCAGTACACCATCGACCTGACCGACCGCGCCAAGAACGGCAAGATCGATCCGGTTCTGGGCCGCGACGCCGAGATCCGCCAGATCATCGACGTGCTGACCCGCCGCCGTCAGAACAACCCGATCCTGACCGGCGAGGCCGGCGTGGGCAAGACGGCGGTGGTGGAGGGCTTCGCGCTGCGCATCGCCGCCGGCGACGTGCCGCCCGACCTGCGCAACGTCCGCCTGCTGTCGCTCGACCTCGGCCTGCTGCAAGCCGGCGCCGGCATGAAGGGCGAGTTCGAGAATCGGCTGAAGGGCGTCATCGACGAGGTGAAGGGTTCCAGCCAGCCCATCATCATGTTCATCGACGAGGCGCACACCCTGATCGGCGCCGGCGGGCAGGCCGGCCAGAACGACGCCGCCAACCTGCTGAAGCCCGCCCTGGCGCGCGGCGAGATGCGCACCATCGCCGCCACCACCTGGGCCGAATACAAGAAGTATTTCGAAAAGGACCCGGCGCTGACCCGCCGCTTCCAGGTGGTGAAGGTGGAGGAGCCGGCGGAGCCGGTCGCCGTCGACATGATGCGCGGCCTGACCGCCACGCTTGAGAAGCACCACAAGGTCCGCATCGTCACCGAAGGGCTGATCGAATCGGTTCGCCTGTCCAGCCGCTACATCCCGGCGCGCCAGCTGCCCGACAAGGCGGTCAGCCTGCTCGACACCGCCTGCGCCCGCGTGGCGATGAGCCAGACCGCGACGCCGCCCGCCATCGAGGACCGCCGCCGCACCATCCAGCTGACCGAGACCGAGGTCGCGATCCTGGAGCGCGAGGAGGCCATCGGCATCGACCATGCCGAACTGCTCGCCGCGCTGAAGGACAAGATCGCCGCCACCCAGGCTGACCTGGAGGCGCTGGAGGCGCGCTGGACCAAGGAACTGGAACTGGTCAAGGCGATCAACGAGACGCGTGACCAGCTGGTCGCCGCGCACGAGCAGGCCAAGGCTCCGGCCGCCGAGGGCGCAGCTCCTGCCGAGCCGCTCGACGCCGAGGCGCTGAACGCCAAGCTGAGCGCGTTGACCGCCGAGCTGACCGCGCTGCAGGGCGAGGATCCGCTGGTCAAGGTCGCGGTCGACGGGCAGGCGGTGGCCGAGGTGGTCGCCAACTGGACCGGCGTTCCGGTCGGCCGCATGGTCTCCAACGAGATCAAGACCATCCTGTCGCTCGCCGACCGCATGAAGGAGCGGATCATCGGCCAGGACCACGCGCTGGACGCCATCGCCCAGGCGATGTGGACCAGCCGGGCCAAGCTGACCGACCCGCGCAAGCCGATCGGCGTCTTCCTGATGGTCGGCACCTCGGGCGTCGGCAAGACCGAGACGGCGCTGACCCTGGCCGACCTGATCTATGGCGGCGAGCAGAACGTCACCACCATCAACATGACCGAGTACAAGGAGGAGCATAAGGTCTCCCTGCTGCTCGGTTCGCCTCCCGGCTATGTCGGCTTCGGCGAAGGCGGCGTTCTGACTGAGGCGGTGCGCCGCCGGCCTTACAGCGTCGTGCTGCTGGACGAGCTGGAGAAGGCCCACCCCGGCGTGCAGGACATCTTCTTCCAGGTGTTCGACAAGGGCACGATCAAGGACGGCGAAGGCCGCGACATCGACTTCAAGAACACCGTCATCATCATGACGTCGAACGCCGGCACCGACCTGATCCACAAGCTGTGCGCCGATCCGGAGACCGCGCCGGACGCCGACGGGCTGCTGGAGGCGCTGCATCCGGAACTGCAGAAGAGCTTCAAGCCGGCCTTCCTCGGCCGCTGCACGGTCATCCCGTATTTCCAGCTGTCCGACGAGAATCTGGCGAAGATCGTGGTCCTGCAGTTGAACCGCATCGCCAAGCGGGTGGTGCAGAACTACAAGGCCGCCTTCTCCTACTCCGACGATCTGGTGCAGAGCATCGTCAGCCGCTGCCAGGAGGTGTCGAGCGGTGCCCGCAACATCGAGACCATCCTGAGCCGCACGCTGCTGCCGGAGATCTCGTCCCGCATCCTCGCCCGCATGGGCGATGGCGAACCGATCACCCGCGTCCACGTCTCGGTCGATGGCGAAGACCGCTTCGTCTACGACATCGCCTGACACATCCGGAAGCGGGAGAGCCGGGGCGGGCGCGAGAAAAAACAGGCCGGCGGTGACGCCCGTCACAGCACCCGCCTCAATTCTTTCGTAACCATACTGCACAGATCAAGCTTACCCGTTAAGACCGACCTTCAAGAGAGAGCGAGGAGACCAACATGGCGATCTACATCAAGTACGAAGGCATCGACGGCGAGGCCACGCACGAGACCCACAAGAAGTGGCTGGACGTCGGTTCGCTGCAGTGGGGCGTCGGCCGCGCCATCAGCACCCCGTCGGGCTCGACCGCCAACCGCGAGGCGTCGGAGCCGTCGGTGTCGGAAGTGACCATCACCAAGCTGATGGACAGCTCCTCGCCGAAGTTCTTCGTCGAATCCTGCACCGGCGCCATCGGCAAGAAGGTGCAGATCCACCTCGTCACCACCGGCAGCCCGGGCAACACCTATGCCGAGTACACCCTGACCAACGCCCTGGTCTCGGCCTACTCGATGTCGTCGGGCGGCGACCGTCCGTCGGAGTCGATCTCCATCAGCTTCACCAAGATGGAGTACAAGTTCATCCCGTACGACGACAAGAACAAGGCCGGCACGCCGATCTCGGTCTCCTACGACCTGTCGACGACCAAGAGCGCCTGATAAGCGGTGCCCCCTCCCTAACCCTCCCCCACCTTCGGTGCGAGAGGGGACTGCCGCCGCTTCGCATAAGGCACCCTCTCCCGCGAAGCGGGGGAGGGTCGGGGAGGGGGCAAAGCACCTGCCGTCACTGATACTTTCTCTTTATCAAGGACCAAGCCCGCATGTCGGATGCGCCCACCATCTCGCAGACCGGCCGGCTTCTGTCGCTGACCTCGCCGTTGGGCGCGGACGTGCTGATCCCGGTGGCCGTCGAGGGGGAGGAAGGGCTGTCGCGCCTGTTCCGCTACACCATCACGATGATCTCTCCGCGGATGACGATCGCGCCGGCCGACATCCTGGGGAAGTCGCTGACGCTGTCCATCGCGCGCAAGGGCGGCGATCCCCGCATCGTCAACGGCATCGTCAGCAGCTTTTCCGCCGGGCCGCTGGCCCTGCGCGGCTATCGCCAATACACCGCCGAGATCGTGCCGACCCTGTGGCTGGCCACGCTGCGCTCCGACTGCCAGGTCTTCCAGGAGAAGAGCGTCGTGCAGATCGTCGACGCCATGCTGTCCGACTGCGGTGTGACCGAGGTGAAGAAGCAGGGCCTGTCCGGCAGCCACAACGCCCGGCCGGTCTGCGTCCAGTACCGCGAGACCCATTACGACTTCATCGCCCGCCTGCTGCAGGACGAGGGCATCTATTTCTATTTCCAGCACGAGGCCGGCAAGCACACGCTGGTGCTGAGCGACAGCGCGTCCGGCTACACCGACTGCCTGGACAAGGATGTCATCCACGCCACCTCGGTGCAGGGCAACACGCTGGCCATCGACGGCTGGGCGCATTCGCAATCCTACGTGTCCGGCAAATGGACGCTGAAGGACTATAATTTCGAGACGCCCAGCACCGACCTGACCGCCAGCACCACCACGGTGCTCAGCGTTCCCGCCTTCAAGTCGCACGAGATGTTCGGCTATCCCGGCGGCCATATGGTGAAGGCCGACGGCACCACCCTGTCGCGCCTGCGCATGGAGGAGACGGAGACCGGATACGAGCGGGTGGAGGGCAGCGCCACCTACCGCGGCCTGTTCGCCGGCGGCAAGATCTCGATGACCGGCCATGCGGTGACGGCCGAGGTCGGCAAGGGCTATGTCCTCACAGAACTGGCGTTGAGCGCCCAGGACCAGAGCCATCTGGGCAACGGTGGCGTTCCGCCGTCCTTCTCCTGCCGCTTCGCCGCGATCCCCGACGCCACCGTGTTCCGCCCGCCGCCGGTGCCGCGCCCGCGCACCCATGGGCCGGACACCGCGACCGTGGTCGGCCCCAGCGGCGAGGAGATCTATTGCGACAAGTACGGCCGGGTGCGGGTGCAGTTCCATTGGGACCGCAAGGGCACCAACGACGAGAAGAGCTTCGTCTGGCTGCGCGTCGCCCAGACCATGGCCGGCAAGAACTGGGGCACCATCTTCACCCCGCGCGTCGGCATGGAGGTGCTGGTCGATTACATCGGCGGCGATCCCGACCGGCCCCTGATCGTCGGCTGCGTCTACAACGCGGAGAACATGCCGCCCTACACGCTGCCCGACAACAAGACGCAGAGCGGCATCAAGACGCGCTCCAGCAAGGGGGGCGATACGGCCACCTTCAACGAGCTGCGTTTCGAGGACAAGAAGGACGCGGAGGAGATCTACTTCCACGCCCAGAAGGACTTCACCCGGATGGTGGAGAACGACGACACGCTGACCGTCGATCACGACCAGACCATCACCATCAAGAACAACCGCACCGAAACGGTGTCGGAAGGCAACGAGTCGGTCACCATCGCCAAGGGCAACCGCAGCGTCACCGTGTCGGAAGGCAACGACAGCCATGAGGTGTCGACCGGCAACCAGTCCCTGACGGTGGGGGAGGGCAACCGGACCGTCACCGTCAGCAAGGGCAACGACACCCACACGGTCAGCCAGGGCAACCGGACGGTGGAGGTCGGGCAGGGCAACGACAGCCTCACCGTCGGCCAGGGCAACATGGCGATTGACGTGAAGCAGGGCGACTATGCGCTGAAGCTGGGGCTGGGCGACGTGTCGGTGAAGGCCAGCACCGGCAAGATCACCATGGAGGCCACGACCTCCATCGAACTGAAGGTCGGCGGCAACAGCGTCAAGATCGATCAGACCGGCGTCACCGTCAAAGGCCTGATGGTCAAGGTCACCGGCGATAGCCAGGTGCAGATCAAGGGTGCGATGACGCAGGTGAACGGCGACGCGATGGTCCAGGTCAAGGGCGGCGTGGTAACCATCAATTGACGAAACACCGCCCAGAGTGGGGCGGTCTTCACAAGCGGGGTTTGGGACGGTGGACATCGGGTTGTTGCCGAAGTTGCGCTTCGCCCGCGCGGCCGAAGCGGTCGCGGGGCTGGACCTGTCGGCGGAGGCGAAGGCGCTGTTCGCGCCGAACGCTCCGACATCCGCCTACCTGAAGGCGCTGATCGACGCCGAACTGTATGCGGACGCCATCCGCCTGCTGGGCATGGCCCTGCCGCGGCGCGAGGCGGTATGGTGGGGCTGCTTGGCGGCCCGCGGCGCGCTTCCCCCTGAACCGGCCCCCGCCGACGGCGCCGCGCTGGAGGCGGCGGAGGCCTGGGTCTTCCGCCCGACGGAGGAGAACCGCCGCGCCTGTTTCGCCCCCGCAGAAGCGATGAATTTCGAGACGGCCTGCGCCAATGCCGCCATGGCCGCCTTCTGGTCCGGCGGCAGCCTCGCTCCGCCCGATGCGGCGGTGGTGGTGCCGCCGGGTGACGGGCTGACCGGCACCGCCGCCGCCGCCGCGGTGCTGCTCGCCGCCGCCGCGGTGCCGAAGGAGATCAAGGCCCGACATCGCGCGTCGCTGGCCCAGGCGCTGGACATCGCCAATGGCGGCAGCGGCAAGGTGGGGGCGTGATCCGATGAAGCTTCGCCTGACCCTGATCCAATGCCCACCGTCACAGGGCGCCGATATCGCACGCGACCTCGGCACCGGCCGGCTGGTGATCGGCCGCGGCCCCGATTGCGACTGGATACTGAACGACCCGGAACGGACGCTGTCCAAGATCCACTGCATGGTGGAGTTCAAGGGCGGCGTCTACATCGTGATCGACAGCTCGACCAACGGCGTCTTCCTCAACGACGCGCCGGCCCCGATCGGCCGCGGCAATTCCGCCGTGGTGGGGGAGGGCGACCGGCTGCGACTGGGCGGCTTCGTCATGCGCGCCGGCTTCGCCGCGGAAGAGGCGCCGGCCGCCAACGATCCCTTCCTGGCAGTGCTGCGCGGCTCCGACACCCCGACGCAGACGCCGCAGGCGGCGGAGGACGACCCCTTCGCCGTGCCGGCCTTCAACAGTCGCGCGGTGCCGGTGATGCCGATCCCGGAAGACGAGGATCTGTTCGGCGACCTGCCGCGTGCCGACGACCGATGGAGCGACAAGCCGTCCGGCGGCTGGCAGCCGACGGCTGCTGCGGCGCAGCCCGACGCCTACGGCCGCGATGCCGACTGGGCCGGCGCGGCCCAGCGCGATTTCTCGCCGGACAGCCTCGGCACCATCCGCGTGGCGCCCGAACAGCCGGCCTTCGACCAGGGAAGCGGCGGCGGAACCGGTGGACTGTCGATCCCCGACGACTGGCTGGACGATCCGGTCGATCTGCCGCCGGCCCAGTCCTCCCCGCCGGCAATGCCGGCCTTGCCCCCCGCATCGCCACCGCAGCCCCAAGTGAACAGCCTTCCGCCGGAGGATTGGGCGGACGATCCGCTGGTGCCGCCCGCCTTCGGCGCGCGGCCGGCGCCTTCCGCGCCGCCGGCCGCTGACACCGGCTTTGAATCCGGCTTCGCGTCCGGCCCCGGTTCCGACCCCCTGGCCCGCGCGCTGGCCGACGTCGTGCTGTCGTTGGTTCGGCGGCAGGCAGCGCTGGAATCGCTGCTCGGCCTCGATCCGGAGGACACGCTGGCGCAGGGGACCTCGCCCCTGCTCCGTGCGGCGGACGCCGACGATGCACTGGCCCAGCTGCGTGCCCTGCCGCCGGGCGAGGCGGAGGCGCTGCTGCAGTCGGCCGCGGCCGACGGCGCCGCCCACCAATCGGCCCTGCTGGCGGCGGTGCGCGAGCTGACCGGCGAGACCGCCGACGGCGGCGCCCGGCTGGCGGCGCTCTACCGCCGGCTCCTGCCCATCCACCGCCACGCGCTCGGCGGCTGACGGCGGAGGACGACCCATGACGACGACCACCAGCTTGCAAGAGGGAAAGCGCCCATGAGTTGGGACGACAAGGTCATCTGGTCCGAAGGCATGTTCCTGCGGGCGCAGCATTTCCAGCAGCAGGACCGTTACGTCGAACGGCTGGTGCGCGGCCGGGTGGCGGGCTTGCGTCCCTTCGCCTGGGGCATCAGCGAACTGACGATCAACCGCGAGCTTCTGGCCGTCGGCAAGTTCGCCGTGCTGGGCTGCAAGGGCATCCTGGAGGATGGGACGCCGATCAACATCCCCGACGACGACGATCCGCCCCCGCCGCTCGATCTGCCGGAGACGCTGGCGAACAGCATCGTCTATCTGGCCCTGCCGGTGCGCCAGCGCGGCGGCGTCGAGTTCGAGGTCGGCGAGAGTGCCGATGCGGCCACCCGCTATGTCGGCGAGGAGACGGAGACGGTCGACGCCATCGCCGGGTCGGCCAGCGTGTCGCGCATCCGCACCGGGCGGCTGCGCCTGCGCTACCGGCTGGAACGGCAGGAGCGCGCCGGCTACCATTGCCTCGGCCTCGCCCGCATCCAGGAGGTGCGGTCGGACCGCCGGGCCACGCTGGACGACCGCTACATCCCGCCGACCCTGAACGTCCAGGCGCTGGCCCCGCTGGCCGGCTACGTCACCGAGATCCAGGGGCTGCTGAACAGCCGGTCGGAGGCGCTGGCCGCCCGCGTCGCCGGGTCCAACGGGCGCGGCGCCGGCGAGATGGCCGATTTCCTGATGCTTCAGGTCGCCAACCGCTCCGAACCGCTGTTCGCCAACATTGCCCGCATGCCCGACATCCATCCGGAACGGCTGCACGGCATGATGCTGTCGCTGGCCGGCGAACTGGCCACCTTCACCGCGGTCAACAAGCGGCCGCCTGGGTTCCCGCCCTATCGGCACGACGACCTGCAGGCTACGATGGAGCCGGTGATGGCGGAGATCCGCCGCTCGCTCAGCGCGGTGCTGGAACAGACCGCCATCCCCATCGACCTGCTGGAACGCAAATACGGCATCCGCGTCGGCACCATCGCCGACCGCTCGCTCATCACCACCGCCACCTTCGTGCTGGCGGTGCGGGCGGACATGCCGGGCGAGGCGCTGCGCCGCAACTTCCCGGCGCTGGTCAAGATCGGTCCGGTCGAACAAATCCGCGAGCTGGTCAATGTCCAGTTGCCCGGCATCCGAGTAAGACCGCTGCCCGTCGCACCTCGGCAACTGCCCTATCATGCCGGGGCCGTGTATTTCGAACTCGAACGCGGTAGCCCGATTTGGAAACAGCTTGCAACATCGGGCGGAATCGCGGTTCATCTAGCGGGTGACTTCCCCCAAGTGGCGATGGAGCTTTGGGCGATCCGTGGCTGATGTATCACCAATTCATCGTGTAGGGTTGCGATGAGGCTCGGCGGCGTGCTGGCCTTGCGCACGGGCGCCGTCATCGCCGCGACGGTGGCGACGGCTGTTCTGCTTTCCGTCGCCCTGTCCGGGCTGAAATTCGAACAGAAGCTGCGCGAGGTCACGACGTCCCGCCTGACGGTGGTGGCGGACGAAATGAAGCGCCGGGTAGAATATGGGCTGACGCTTGGCCTCGACCTGTCCGAACTGGTCGATCTGCAGGCGCAGGCCGAACGCGCCGCTTCCGGCGAGGAAATCCTCGGGGTGGAGGTGGTGGACGACCGCGGCATCGTGCTTTTCGCCTCCGACCACAACAGCGTCGGCCGCCCCAGCCCGATCCACTGGAGCGAGGAGCCCGGCAGCACGCTACGCCAGCGCGTCGACGGCGACGTGCTGGTCATCGGCACCGGCGTGCGCAACAGTTTCGGCCAGACGGTGGGCGAGGTGATCCTGCGCTCTTCCCTCGCCGGCCTGAAGGCGAGGGTCGCGGCGGTCGAAGGCGGTCTGCGCTTCGGAACCCTGGTGCTGGTTCTGCTCGCCGCGCTTGCGACATTTGCCGCCGTCTTCGTCGTCGTGCGGCAGGGCGGTGGCCGCCGCGGATTGGCCGCCGGCGCGGCACCGCTGGGTGTCGTGCGCGACCGTCTGAACCATGGCATCGCCGACGCCGACCGCGCCATCGAGGACCTGGAGCGGGAGCTGGATGCGATGGCTCCCCTCGGCATTTCATCGGTGAACATGGCATCGCCGATGCCGAAAGGGGCCGTGCCATGACCGGAAAGGGACAATCCAGCGCCGCGAAGGCCGCGCCGGCCCAGCAGCGCGACCCGATCAGTGCGCTGGTGCTGCGGCTGACCATCGTCACGGTGGCGGTCCTGCTGGTGGCGGCGGGGGCGGCATCCTGGCTGTCGCTGCGCAGCTTCGACCCGCTGTTCCAGCCGGAACTCGCGCGCAAGGCGCAGACGGTCGGCGGCCTGCTGGCTGCGCAGATCGACCGCGGCCTCGGCGTCCGCATTCCGCTGGACCGCATGGCCGGTCTCGACGCCCTGCTGGCGGCCGAGGTCGATCGCCACGACGACATCGCCTACATCGCGGTCACCGATCCTGGCGGACGCATCGTGGCGACGGCGGGCAAGCCGCTCGCCGGGCTGTCGTCCGTGCCGGCCGGCCAGCTGTCCGGCCCCGCCGACGGACGGCTGGTGAGCGGCTTCGTCGATGTCGAGAACCCGCTGGGCGGGACCGGCGCCGCGGCCGGCGCGCTGCATGTCGGCATCGACAGCGCCTTCCTGGCGAAGGCCTCCACCGATCTGGCGCTCGACGTGCTGTCGGTGGTCATCGTCTCCGTCCTGCTGATCTTCGAAGTGCTGCAGCTGGTGGTGAATCTCGCCATGCGGCGGGTGCTGACCTTGCGGCTGCTGGCCGACCGGGCGGAAGAGGGCGATTTCCGCGCCACCTTGCCGGTGATCACCGAACCTGCCGGAACGCAGGCCGCCGGCGCCAATGACGACCGCGCGCTGGAAGGCGGCGTGCGGGCCGCGCTCGACAGCGTCAACGCCCGCCATGCCGGCCTCGCCGCGCGGGTGGCGGAACTGCGGCGGCGGCTGGGCAACGACGATCCGCGGGTCGACCGGGCGGAGGCCGGGCTGGCCGCGCTCGCCAGCCGTTTCCGCTTCCGCGATCCGCAGTCCGCGACCCCGCCGCCGACACCGCTGAACCTCGTCTTCCTGCGTCTGCCGGTCTTCCTGTTCTGCCTGTCGGAAGAGCTGTCGCGCCCCTTCCTGCCGGCCTATGCCAAATCCTTTGCCGGCGAGGTGCCGTGGCTGACGCCGGACATGGTGGTCAGCCTGCCGATCACGCTGTTCATGCTGATCTGGGCGCTGTCGCAGCCGGGCGGGGCGCGCTTCTCCGAACGCTGGGGCCGGGCGCGATCCTTCACCATCGGGGCGTTGCTGGGCTCCGTCAGCCTGGCGCTGACCGCCTATGCCGGCTCGCTGTTCGAGCTGATGCTGTGGCGCTGCCTGACCGCGCTCGGCTATGGGCTGGTGCTCATCACCGCGCAGGGCATCGTGGTGGACCACACCACGCCGCGCAACCGGGCGGCGGGCATGGCGATGTTCATCGGCGCCCTGCTGGCGGCCGGCGTCTGCGGCCCGGTCGGCGGCGGCATCATCGCCGATCAGGCGGGCTTCCGCGCCACCTTCCTGCTGGGCGCGGTCCTGGCGCTGGGCTCCGGCCTGTCGGTCAGCCTGCTGCTCCTGCGCGGGCGATCGGCGGCGCGTCCGGCCGGCGCGGCAGCGCGGCCGGCGATGGGCAGCGCGTTGCCGCTGTTCCGCGATTTCCGCTTCTCCGCCCTGATGGTGCTGAGCGCGATCCCGACCAAGATCGCCTCCACCGCCTTCCTCTTCTGCCTCGTCCCGCTTCTGCTGACCGCCGACGGCGCCACCAAGGCGGAGATCGGCCGGGTGCAGATGATGTATTTCGTCGCCTTCATCCTGGTGTCGCCGCTGGCCGCCAGCCTGTCCGACCGCTGGCAGGCGCGGCGCGGCTTCATCGCCGCCGGCGGCATCGGCACGCTGGCCAGCTGCCTGCCCATCGTCGCCACCCAGGCGTTGTGGGGGCCGCCGCTGGCCATCGCCCTGTTCGGGCTGTCCCAGGCGCTGGTCGGCGCGCCACAGCTGACGTTGGTCTCGCAGATCGCCCGCGAGGGCGGCCTGCAGGAGACCGCGGCCATCGGCTGGTACCGTCTGATCGAGCGGCTCGGCGGCGCGCTCGGCCCCGTCACCGCGATGGCGGTGGCGGTCGCCACCTCCTACCGGGAGGCGATGCTGGGCATCGGCCTTCTGTGCGGGGCGAGCGCCCTGCTGTTCTGGATTCTCTTCCGCACCGGCCGGCCGGCCACCCCAGCGACCCGGCCGCAGGAGGCTTGACCGCGATGAGCGCGAACTTCTTCGACGAGGACGACCTCCTCCGCATCCGCCGCCGTTCGCTGCTGCGGCTGGCCGCCGCCGGCGGACTGTCGCTGCCGGGCCTGCCGCTGGCCGGCAACGCGCTGATCGGGTCGGCGCTGGCCGCCACGGTGCCGGACAAGACCTTCCGCATCACCATGGTGCTGGGCCGCGGCGAGAGCGACAACGAATACGGCTTCAAGGACTATCTGGCGCGCCGCGGCCTGAAGGTCGACTACACCATCCGCAACACCGGCGGCGACACCGCCAAGCTGCCGGGCATCATCGAAGAGATCAAGGACACCCGCCCCGATCTGATCTACAGCTGGGGCACGCCGCAGACCCGTGGCCTCATCGGTCCCTTCGACCAGCCCGATCCGCGCAAATACGTCACCGACATCCCGGTCGTCTTCACCTTCGTCGCCGCCCCGGTGGACGCGAAGATCGTGCCCGACCTCGCCCGTTCGGGGCGCAACGTCACCGGCACCATCCACATCGCCCCCATCGCGGTCCAGCTGAACACCATCCAGGCCTATCGCCCGATCAAGCGGCTGGGCGTCGTCTACAACCCGCAGGAGCGCAACTCCGTCCTCACCATTGAGGGTCTGCGGGCGGAGACGGCCCTGCGCGGGCTTGAGCTGATCGAGGAGCCGGTGCCGCTGAACGACCGGGGCGAGCCGATTTCCGCCGCGGTTCCCGACGCCATCGCACGTGCGGCGCAGCGCGGGGCGGAGATGCTGTATATCGGCCCCGACACCTTCATCGCGTTCCACAACCGCAGCGTCGTGGCGGCGGAGGCGTTGCGGCTGCATCTGCCGACCTTCTCCGTCACCGAACTGATTGTGCGCACCGACAAGGCGATGCTGGCGCTGGCGAGCAGCGCCTACGGCATCGGCCGCTTCACCGCCTTCAAGGCGGCGCAAATCCTGCTCGATGGCGTCAAGCCGGCCGAAATCCCGGTGGAAACGCTGAAGCGCTTCTCCGTCATCATCAACATGGCCACGGTGCGGGCACTGGAATATTACCCGCCCATCGGCCTCCTGAACTTCGCGGAAATCATCGAATCGTGAGTGGCGAATTATGAGCGTCCTGCCCCCCGTTCCCCTGCCGTTCGGCGCGATCCCCCTGCGCGGCGATGCCGCGCGCGCGGTTGCCGCCGTCCGCCTGCGGGCGCTGGCCGCCGACCTGCCGGACGGGCTGACCGTCCGCATGATGGACCTGGACGATTCCAACCTGCTCGCCGACTTCCGCGTCCGCGTGGTGGCGACGCTGGAGGACCCCGACCATTACCGCATGGCGGGCGAGGTCGGGAACTTCGTCACCGACCATCTGGGCGACCGCGGCCTGACCGCCGGCATCTTCCGCAAGGGCGCGCTGGTCGCCTACGGCGCGCTGGGCCTGCCGTCGGCCGCCGATCCCAACCGTGGCCGCGACCTTGACCTGCCGGAAGCGGAGCTGCCCTGGGTCGCGCACATGTCATCGGCGATGGTCGATCCGTCGGAGCGCGGGCGCGGCCTGCATCACCGCCTGATCGACTGGCGGATCGAGGTGGCGGAGGCGCTCGGCCGCCGGCATCTCGTCACCACCGTCAGCACGCGCAACCACCGCAGCTGGGGTCATCTGGCGCGGCACGGCATCTATCCGAAGCGGCTGGTCCGCGTCGGCGGCGATCTGGTGCGGCTGCTGGTCCACCGCGACTTCACCGTCGACCCGGTCTTCGACACCGCCAGCGCCGAACTGGTCGCGGTGGAGGAACTGGCCTCCCGCTGGGACGTGTTCGACCGCGGCCATGTCTGGGGCCGCGTCGCGGCGGGCGAGGATGCGTCGCAACGCTGGTACGCGCTGTGCGGCCGGGAACGCGATTCGCGCTGATTGGGCCGCGCTGATCGGCAGACGGCCGGAGGGAGAAAATCGGGATGGGATCGGGCAGTTTCGGAGCACGGCTGGCAGCGTTCGTGGCGGTGGCGGTGTTCGTCGCCGGCCTGTCCGCCGTCGTGCTGTGGACGCGCGAACAGGCGCGCCGCCTGGACGAGGCCGTGTCCTCCCAGGTCGGCTTCGTGCTGAGCGAGGCGAAGACGTCGCTTGAGACCCAGCTGAATCTCGGCTTGGCGTTGGGCGACCTGCCGCAGGTCGATGTGCTGCTGGCCCGCGCCCGCGCCGCCCTTCCCGGCATCCAGTCCGTCGCCGTTCTCGACGAGGCCGGCACCATCCTCTTCTCCACCAACGCGGTGGAGGTGGGGGAGGCGCTGCCGCCCCGCCCGGCATCGGCCTCCGACAGCCCCGGCGGCCCCAATCGCCCCGACGGCGACGTCAGCGGCTTCTGGTCGGAGGTGCGCGGGGCCGAGCGGGTCTATGGCGTCGGTCTTGCCACCAGCTTCGACACTGCGGCTGGCAGCGTGCTGGTGCGCATGCCGTCTGGCGCGATGGCCGAGCCGATGCGTCACTATGCCCTGACCCTGTCCATCGGCGCGGTTCTGATCGTGCTGCCGCTGGCCCTGGTCGGTTGGCTGGCCGGGCTGGGGATCGCCGCCGGTCCGCGCCGGTCTCTGGCGGATCTCGCCGCCGCACTGGAAGGATTGGGGGAGGGCGCGACCGCTCTTCCCGCCCCATCTGCCACCCGATCCACCGCCCGATCCACCGCCCAGGCACTCGGCCTGCCGGCACCCGCCTTCACCGAAGCGGTGCGGCGGCGCCTGACCATCCTCGACGAGGCGGAGCGCGAAGTCGCCCGCCTGGACGAACTCGCATGACATCCCGCAGCCATCGCTCCTTCATGCTCGGCATTCCGGCCGTCATCCTGCTGGCGGCAGCGCTGGCGATGGCCGGGGTCGGGCTTCTCGGCACCTGGCTGGCGCAGGACCAGCTGGGCGAGGCCCGCGCCGCCAAGGCCGCCGCGGTGGCGGAGGCGGTTCAGCACGATCTGGAGCGCGCCATCGGCTATGGCATCCCGCTTCCGCGGATCGAGGGGGTTGGCGCCTTTCTCCAGGGCATCGCCGACCGCAACACTGACATCGGCTTCCTGGCGCTGACCGGCGCCGACGGCGCGCTTCTCCAGTCGGCGGCCACCGGCGGCTCTCTTCCCGACCGCAAGCAGATGGAGACGCTGGCCGCCTCGCTGCGCAGCCTGCCGACGCCCGAGACCCGCGCCGCGACCCTCCAGCCGATCGAGCGCGACGGCTTCCTGATCCTGCGCCTGCCGGTGCGCATCGGCCGCCTGTCCTCGGAAGGCGGCGGCGGTGGGGTGGGGCAGCCGCCCGCCGGCCATGTGCTGGTTGGCGTGCAGCCCGGTCAGGTGCGCGGCCAGATCGCCGGCGAGCTGGCGACCGTGGCGCTGGGCGGTCTGGCGGTCCTGCTGCTGCTGGCCGAACTGGCCGGCGTGCTGGCCCGCGCCAGCTTCCGCGCGCCGCTGCGCCGGCTGGCCCGCGCGATGGAGGAGGCCGCGGCCGGCCGTTTCGCCACGCTGCTGGGCCGCCGTCCGCGCGATCAGGTCGGCCGTCTGCTCTTCTCCTTCAACGCCGTGGTCTTTGGCCTTCACGAGCGCCGCCAACGCTTCGCCGCCCATGCGGAAGAGGTTCGCGCCGCCGTCTTCGACCCGGAGGTCGCCGAGGCCGTCGACCGTACCCGCCGCTCCGCACTGGAGGCGCTCGGCTCCGGCCTGGAAGCCGCTCCCCGGCGCGAGCTCGATTCCCGCGCCGACGACATCCATTCCTTCGCCCTGCTGGCGGCGTCCGCCGCAGCGATGTTGGCGATGGGCTCCGGGGCGGGCGCCGAGGCGGGCGCCGGGAACCCGTCCGGTGGCATGCTCGCCGCTCTGCCGGCAGTGGCGATGGCCGGTCTGGTCGCTGGTTACGCGATCCCCACCCGGCTGCGCCGGATAGCCGCTCTGCTGACCGCGCTGCTTCTGCTGGCGGCGGCCGTCGTGGCAATCGCCGCGCTTTCGACGTCAGCTCTGGCCTCCGGCTTGCTCGGTGCGGGGTCGGGAGGCTTCGCCGCCGGGTTGGCGCTGTCCTATGTACGGCGGCAGACCGGGGACGGTGGTCTTCCATCGATCCTGCGGGCGCTGGCGGTCGGTGTTCTGGCCGCGCTGCTGTGGGCGGTGGCGGTCGATTGGGACGGCGGCTTGCTTGCCGCGTCGGCCCTGCTTCCCGCCGGGTTGGCCCTGCTGCTGGCGCGGCCCATCGTTGTTCCGCGGAGCTGAGAGGCCCCATGCTGCTCCAGACCCGCATCATCCTGTTCGTGCTCGCCACCGTCACCATCGTGGCCGGCCTGCTTCTCGGTTTCGCCGCCCTGCGCGAGGACGCCGCCGACGAGCGCGCGCGTGAGCTGGAACTGGCACGGCTCGAAACCTCCTGGCAGCTCGCCGTTTCGGGTGCCGTCGGCCGCATCGATCAGGGCCTTGGCCGGCTGGCCGGCGACGCCGAGATCGCCCGCGCGGTCGAGGTGGAGGAGCGCGGCGCGCTCGACCGCCGGGTCGCCGCGCTCGGGATTCTCGCCGCCCCCGCCACCGGCGGCATCACCGACATCAACCTGCTGTCGAAGTCGGGCGACCTGCTCTACAGCAGCGATCCGGCCTTCGATCCGGCGCCTCTGCTCAATCGCGGCGCGCTCGACGCCATCCTGTCCGGGCAGAAGCTGGCGCGCGGCGTCCGTCTGGTCGATGGCGAGCGTCTGGTGGTGGTGGCCGGCGTGCCGATCTATGCCGGGACCGGGGCCGGCGGCGGTGCGGGCAGCGGGGCCGGCGTCACCGGTGCGGCGGTGGCCGGCCTGGACTTCGTCTCTGCGCTCGACGTGCTGCGGCGGACCACCGGCGGGCGCGTCTTCGCCGTCAGCCGCAGCGGTGTGGCGCTGGATGGCGAGACCGATCCGCTGTGGCCGGCGATCAAGCCGCTGGTCCGCCCGGCGGAGCGTAGCATCACCCATGTCGCCGACGGCGGGCGCCGCTACGCGCTGGCCAGCCTGCCGGTGGCCGATCTCGCCGGCGGCCGCGTCGCCACCGTGCTGATTGCCACCGACGTCACCCAGGCGGTGGAGGAGCAGGCGCTGTGGTCGGTCGCCTATGTCGCGGCGGTCGGGCTGGTGTTGCTGGGCGCGCTGGGGTTGCTCTATGGTTTCCTGCGGCGGAACTTCTCCACGCTCGACGGGGCGGTGAAGGCGCTTCAGGACCTCTCCCACGGCCGGTCCATGGGCTATGTCGAGCTGCCGGCCGGCAATGACGAGATCGGCCGCATCGCCGGCGCGGTGGAGGTCTTCCGCGGCGTGATGCGCGAGATCGAGCGCAGCGCCGGCCAGCGCGAACGCCGCCTGCGCCGTCAGCAGCGCTTTATCCGCCGCCAGATGGAGGCGCTGGCCGTCACACTGGAGGAGGATGCCCGCCAAACCCTGCTGGAGGAGCTTCGCCAGATCGAGGCCGAGACCCACGATGCCCAATCCTCGCAATCCAAGGGGGTGGGCGACGAGCTAGGCCTGCTGGCGCTGGGCTTCTCCCGTCTGGCGACGCGGGTCAGCACCCAGCAGGTGCAGCTGACCCAGATGGTGCGCGACCTGCGCGAGGCCCTGGAGGACAAGCGCCGCCTCATCAGCCTGCAGCAGGAGCTGGAAATCGCCCGCACCATGCAGCTGACCATCCTGCCCCAGGTCTTCCCCGATCTGGCCGAGCTGGACATCGCGGCGCGCATGATCCCGGCCAAGGAGGTCGGCGGCGATTTCTACGACTTCTTCCCGATTTCCGAGCACAAGGTGGCGCTGGTCATCGCCGACGTGTCGGGCAAGGGAATCCCGGCCGCCTTCTTCATGCTGATCACCCGCACGATGCTGCGCGCCATTGCCGAATCGGGCGTCGGTCCTGCGGAGACGATGCGCCGGGTCAACAACCTGCTGGCGGCGGAGAACGAACAGATGATGTTCGTCACCGTCTTCTATGGTGAGCTGGACCTGCGCACCGGCGTGCTGGCCTATTCGAACGGCGGCCACAACCCGCCGCTGCGCATGACCGCGTCCGGCGCGGTGAAGGAGCTGGAGCGCACCCCCGGCATCGCGCTGGCCGCCATGCCCGACATGCCCTTCGGCGAGAAGAGCGTCATGCTCGACACCGGCGACATGGTCTTCCTGTTCACCGACGGCGTCACCGAGGCCTTCAACGGCGAGGACGTGATGTACGGCGACCCCCGCCTTGCCGCCGCGGTCGCCGGCCAGTCCAGCGCGTCCGCCCGCGATGGGCTGGACGGGGTGCTGACCGACGTGGCCCGCTTCACCGCCGGCGCGCCGCAGTCCGACGACATCACCTGTCTCGTCCTGCGCTGGCGCGGGGCGGCGGACGCTCCGGTGTCCGCCCTGGCGGCGCTGTCCGATCCGGTCGCCTGACGGCGGCATTCGGGAGGAATCGTCCGCCGCACCGCGAATGCGTCGTCGGGCGTCCACCGACGTGGTATAAGCACCAACGTGGTAAGACGAGGCGAGGGCAGGGTATGAACATCACCGAACAGTCGGTCAACGGCGTCACCGTTCTGCGGGCGGAGGGTCGGATCGACAGCGGCAATGCCGGCGAATTCGAATCGGCTCTGCTGTCGGCCATCGGCGCCGAAGGCACGCGGCTTGTTGTCGATATGGCCCAGCTTTCCTACATCAGTTCTGCCGGGCTTCGTTGTCTGCTGGTCGCCGCCAAGGCGGCACGGACGAAGCGCGGCTCGATCGCCCTTTCAGCCATGGCGCCGCACATCCGCGAGGTGTTCGACGTCAGCGGCTTCTCGTCCCTGTTCGAGATCCACGCCGACGCGGCTGCGGCGGTCGCGGCTCTCGGCGGGTGAGGGGATAAGGGGCGGGCTTCCGCCGGCCGTTGCCGGCTTTTCGATAAGGCGGTTCCCAAAAGGAACCGGGTGTATGATGGGAAGTGCCATTCGGCCCAACATCCTGGTCGTGGAGGATTCTCCGGCCGTCCGCCTATCCGTCGCCGGCTATCTGGAAGGGCGCGGTTTCGAGGTGACCGAGGCGGAGAACGGACGCGCGGCCATCCGCGCGCTCGACCGCCGCAGCTTCGACCTGATCGTCACCGATGTGCTGATGCCGGAGGTCGACGGGATCGAACTCATCAAGGCCGCCCGCAGCGCTCAGCCCGACGTGAAGATCCTGGCCATGTCCGGCGGTGCGCCCAACATGCCGGCCGGCTATCTGCTGAAGATGACGCGCATGTTCAATGCGGACGAGATCATCTACAAGCCCTTCCTCAATGAAGAGTTGGGGGCCGCGGTTGCCCGTCTGCTCGACCAGCCGCTGCCAAATTAAGCAGATCGACACGTCTGCCCAATAATGGGGCGCAAAAGAAAACGGCTTCGGTGCATGAAGCGCCGAAGCCGCAAGTGATGCGTGGAACCAACCGCTCTGCACCACGCAAGCGCCGTGCCAGAACTCTCGGGATCGCCGGGGGCCGGCCGCTGAAAATCCGGAACGCCGTTTGACCGCTCCTGTTGTTCGGGGAAGGACGGGCGTGCCCACGCCTTTCGTGGCGCGACGCCCGCACCCCAAGAATCCGGAAAAGAGGGAGCCGACCACGATGGCGCAGTATGAGAATCGGTGGCGGGGCGAAGGCCGCGACTGGCGCGACGACGACCGGGAGCCGAACCGGCATCGCGACTGGGGCGAGGGGCCGCAGCGCACCGGCGTCTATGACCAGGACGACGACCGCCGTCACGAAAGCATGTATCGCACGCAGGCCCACCGCCACCAGGACGACCAGGGCCGCAGCTACCGCGACGCCGGCTATGGCGGGCGCGTCGGCAACGAATCCGGCGGCTACGGCCGCGAGTCCTATTCCGACAGCGACGACCGCCGCGGCGATACCTCCCGCGAGATGGAGCGGGTCTATGACCGCAGCTTCGGCGGTGGACGTGACATGAGCCGCGGCGGCTACGGCGCCGGCTATGGCGGGCGGTCCGGGTCCAGCGGTTATGGCGGTTATGCCGGCGCCGGCAATGCCGGGACCGAGGGCAATTACACCAACCGCGACGTCGGCAATGCCGATTACCGCGACCGCGATTACGGCGTGCGCCCCTATGGCGAGGGCGACCGTGGCGTGCGTGGCCGCGGCTCGCTCGGCTATGGCGGGCGCGAGTATGGCGAACGTGACCGCGATTACGGCTCGCGCGGCTATGGTTCCCAGGGCGGCACCCAGGGCAGCGGCTATGGCGGCGGCTACGAATCCGGTCGCGACCGTGGCGATTGGGAGCGTGGCGACTGGAGCCGGCGCGATTTCGGCGGCAGCTCCTCCACCAGCTACGGCGGCGGCCAAAGCGGCGGCGGCTACGAGCGTGACGACCGCAACCGCTCCTGGGGCGAGGACCGCGGCAGCATGTTCCGCGGCGGGCAAAGCCGCAGCGACTATGGCGGCGGCTACGCCGACGACCGGTACGAGCGCCGGGGCGACGACCGTGGCCGGAACCGTGATCGCGGCTTCTGGGAACAGGCCGGCGACGAGATCGCCTCCTGGTTCGGTGACGACGATGCCGAGCGGCGCCGCCGCGAGGACGAACGCCGTGCTTCCCAGCATCGCGGCCGTGGCCCGCGCGGCTACAGCCGTTCCGACGAGCGCGTGCGCGAGGATGTCAGCGACCGCCTGACCGACGACGCCTATGTCGACGCCTCCGACATCGAGGTGACGGTCAGCGGCGGCGAGGTGACGCTGACCGGCATGGTGCCCGACCGGCACACCAAACGCCGGGCCGAGGATGTCGCCGAATCGGTGTCCGGCGTGTCGCACGTGCAGAACAACCTGCGCGTCCGCAGCCAGACCGGAAACCAGAGCGACACCGGCTGGGGCAGCTCCACCGGCGCCGGCGCCTCCGCCATGGCGACCGCGGGCGGCGGCGGCACCTCCACGTCGATGTCCGGGACCACCGGCGGCCATCAGGGCTCCGACACCACCAGGGCCGGCACCGCCGGCGGGCTCGGCGTGGGCACCGGCGCCAACACCGGCTCGGCCTCGCCGACCAGCACGGGGACCGGCGCCGGCACCAGTGGCGGTCCGGCCGGAGCCTCGGCCGGCACCGGGTCGATGGCCGGCTCGACCACCGGCGTGGCCGGCTCCACCGGCACCGGCCGTTCCCCCGCCACCCGGAGCTGACCGGAAGGCATCGCCTTCCGATACAAGGGCGCGAAGCCCGGCCTCCCAGGCATCTCCGCCTGGGCGGGTCGGGCTTCGCGCCTTTTTCATGCGGGAACGGCGCCTGCCGTCGTCACGCCGTCAGTCCCTTGCCGGGCAAGGGTTTTCCGCAGATGACGCGGAATTCATTTTTCTTGGAGACTGGTTCCTTGACACTCTAAGGATCTCGACTATCGTCAATTTTGAAACCCGTGAGTTCCATTCATGCCTCTTGATGCGGAAGAGATACCTGACTGGCGCGCTCGGCGGCGCGAGGTGATCCTCAACGCCGCGGCGGAGCTGTTTGCCGGCCGCGATTACGCCTCCGTCCAGGTGGAGGAGGTGGCGAAGCGGGCTGGCGTGGGCAAGGCAACGCTCTACCGCTACTTCCCCTCCAAGGAAGAGCTGTATCTGGAATCGCTCGAACGGGCGCTGGGCGGGCTGGAGCACAAGCTGAACGCCGAACTGGCGCCGCAGCAGGTTCCCGCCTCCGTCCGCCTGTCGGCGATGGTCTCCGCCCTGGTCGGCACGTTGAGCGAGCAGTTGCAGACGCTGAAGCTGCTGGGCGGCGACCAGTCCGATCTGGCCGACCGCAGCCGCCGCATTCTGCGCCGCCGCAGCCAGCGCAGCGCGACGGCCCTGCAGCAGGTCCTGGCGGAGGGCATGCAGTCGGGCGAATTCCGCAAGATCGACCTGGAAATCGTGCCTCTGCTGATCATCGGCATGGTCCGTGGCGGGATCATGCAGGTGGGCGACCGCCCGCGCGAGGCGCTGGAGCGCTCCGTCATCGATCTTCTGATGTCCGGCATCACCAACCTGCCCCCCTTCATATAAGCGCTGCCGGACCCCGGCTCCGGCGTCTGGAGTCCTCGCCTATGAGACGGTTTTTCCTGGTCCTGCTTGTTGCCGCACTGATCGGCGGCGGCGGGTACTATTGGTATGCCTCCCACACTGGCGGGGCGGGCAGCGGGACCACGGCGGGTGGGGCGGCGAACGGGGCGAAGACCCAGGCTCAGGCATCCGCCCGCACCGTGCCGGTGGTGACCCAGAAGGTGGCGGTGCAGGCCGTGCCGGAGCAGATCGTCACCATCGGCAGCGTCCAGCCCATCGCCGCCATCGCCATCAAGGCCCGCGTCGACAGCGTCGTGGAGACCGTTGCCTTCACCGAGGGGCAGGAGGTGAAGACCGGCGACACGCTGTTCACGCTCGACAGCCGCTCGCTCGACGCCCAGCTGCGTCAGGCCCAGGCCAATCTGGAACGCGACCGCGCCAATCTGGACAAGGCCAAGGGCGACGTGAAGCGCTATGGGGAGCTGGTGCGCACCAGCGCCATTTCCCGCACCACCTATGACGCCGCCGTCGCCACCGCTGATGCGCTGGAGGGGACGGTGAAGGCCGACCTCGCGGCGATCGAGGCGGCGAAGGTATCGCTCAGCTTCACCCGCATCACCGCGCCGATGGACGGCCGCACCGGCACCATCACCGCCAAGGTCGGTACCATGGTGCGCGCCGCCGACGCCAACCCGCTGGTCACCCTGACCCAGCTTCGTCCGATCAACGTCGCCTTCAACGTTCCGGAAAAGCACCTCCCGGCGATCCGCGCCGCGATGGCCGCCGGCTCGCTTGCCGTGACTGCCAGCATCGCCGGCAGTCACGGTGAGACGGCGCAGGGCAAGCTGTCCTTCGTCGACAGCCAGGTCGACCAGCAGACCGGCACCATCCTGGTGAAGGGCGAGTTTCCGAATGCCGACACCCGGCTGTGGCCGGGCCAGTTCGTCGACACCGTCCTGACCCTGCGGGTCGAGCAGAACGCGCTGACCATCCCCGATCTGGCGGTGCAGACCGGCCAGAAGGGCCGCTTCGTCTATGTCGTCAAGCCCGACGAGACGGTGGAGGTTCGCCCGGTCACCGTCGAGCGCAGCCATGGCGGCCTCAGCGTCGTCGCCTCCGGCCTGCAGGCCGGGGAGCGGGTGGTGGTCGATGGCCAGTCGCGCCTGTTCCCCGGCGCCAAGATCAGCGAACGCGCCGGCAAGCCGGCCGCTCCCCCGCCCGGCGAGACGGCCGAAGGCGGGCGGCGCCAGGGCTCCGCTGCCCAAGGCTCCGCCGTCGAGGAGACCGCCGGCACCCGGACGCAGACCACCGGGAGTGCGACGTGAACCTCTCCGAACTCTGCATCCGCCGTCCGGTGATGACCATTCTCCTGACGGCGGCGCTGGTGCTGGGCGGTCTGGCGGCCTACCGCCAGCTGCCCACCGCGGCGCTGCCGCGGGTGGATTTCCCGGTCATCAGCGTCAGCGCCAGCCTGCCCGGAGCCTCGCCGGAGACGATGGCGGCGTCGATCGCCAGCCCGCTGGAGCGCGAGTTCTCCACCATCGCCGGCATCGACACCATCACGTCGAACAGCACGCTCGGCAACACCAGCATCACCATCCAATTCGTGCTGGAACGCGACATCGACGCGGCGGCGGCCGACGTGCAGGCGGCCCTCGCCCGCACCCAGCGCCGGCTGCCGGCAGAGATGACGACGCCGCCCAGCTACCGCAAGGTCAACCCGGCCGACCAGCCGATCCTGTTCCTGTCGCTGAACTCGCCGACCCTGCCGCTGGCACGCCTGAACGACATCGCCGAGACGCTGATCCAGCCAAAGGTCGCGACCCTGCCGGGCGTGGCCCAGGTGCAGATCTACGGCTCGCAGAAATACGCCGTTCGGATTCAGGTCAACCCCAACGCGCTGGCTTTGCGCGGCATCGGTATCGACGAACTGCAGAAGGCGCTGGCCGCCGCCAACGCCAACACCCCCGTCGGCACCCTGACCGGCCAGCAGCAGCAGCTGGTGATCGCCGCCAATCCGCAGCTTCCCGACGCCGACGCCTTCCGCCAGCTGATCGTCGCCTATCGCAACAACGCCCCCGTGCGGCTGGGCGACGTGGCGAAGGTGCTGGACAGTGTGGAGAACGACCGCACCGCCAGCTGGCTGAACGGCACCCGCAGCATCATGCTGGCGGTCCAGCGCCAGCCCGACGCCAACACGGTCGACGTGGTGGACCGCGTGCGCGAGCTGGTGCCGGTCTTCCAGACCCAGCTTCCGGCCGCCGCCGCCATCCAGGTGGTCAACGACCGCTCGCAGTCGATCCGTCAGGCGGTGGAGGACGTGCAGTTCACCCTCGGCCTGACCATCGTGCTGGTCGTTCTGGTGATCTTCCTGTTCCTGCGCCGGCTGTCGGCGACGCTGATTCCGGCGCTGGCCGTGCCGATCTCGCTGATCGCGACGGCGGGCGGCATGCATCTGCTGGGATTTTCCGTCGACAACATCTCGCTGATGGCGCTGACCCTGGCAGTCGGCCTCGTGGTGGACGACGCCATCGTGATGATGGAGAACATCGTCCGCTACGTCGAAGAGGGGATGAAGCCGTTCGAGGCCGCAATCAAGGGCTCCCGCGAGATCGGCTTCACCATCCTGTCGATCACCCTGTCGCTGGTGGCGGTCTTCATCCCGATCCTGCTGATGGGCGGCGTTGTCGGGCGCCTGTTCCACGAGTTCGCCCTGGTCGTCACCATGTCGATCGCCGCGTCGGCCTTCGTGTCTCTGACGCTGACGCCGATGATGTGCTCGCGCTTCCTCACCCACGCCCATGACCAGAAGGAAGGGTGGTTCGGCCGCACGCTGGAGGCGGGCTTCTCCGCCCTGCTGAACGGCTATGGGCGGACCCTGCGCTGGACCCTGCGCCACCGGCCGCTGATGGGGCTGGTGATGATCGGCACCATCATCGGCACCGTCCTGCTCTATCAGGCGATCCCCAAGGGCTTCTTCCCGACCGAGGACATCGGCCAGATCTTCGTGACGACGGAGGCGCGGGCCGACATCGCCTTCCCGTCGATGGCGGAACGGCAGCAGCAGGTCGCCGCCATCGTCAAGGCCAACCCGGCGGTGGTCGACGTCATCTCCTCCGTCGGGACCGGCGGCAACACCGGCAACCAGGGCCGCATGTTCATCACCCTGAAGCCGCGCGACGAGCGCCCGTCGGCGACCGAGGTGATCCAGCAGCTTCGCCGTCAGGTCGCCGGCATCCCCGGCATGGCGGTCTACATGCAGCCGGTGCAGAACCTGCGCATCGGCGGCCGTGCGTCCAAGAGCCTCTATCAGTACACCATCCAGGGCCTGGACCTGGACGAGTTGTACCAATGGTCCGGCCGGCTGGAGCAGGCGCTGCGCGGCATTCCCATCCTGCAGGACGTCACCAGCGACCTTCAGCTCAACAACCCCCAGGCCTATGTCCACATCGACCGCGAGAAGGCGGCGACGCTGGGCATCGGCGTCGATCAGGTGCGCTCGACCCTTTACAGCGCCTTCGGCCAGCGGCAGGTCTCGACCATCTACACCCCCAGCAACGACTATCAGGTGCTGATCGAACTGGAGCCGAAATACCAGGGCGACGACAGTTCGCTGTCACGCATCTATGTCCGTTCCACCACCAGCGGCAAGCTGGTGCCGCTCGACGCCTTCGCGCGGGTGGAGCGCACGGCCGGCCCGCTGGCGGTGGCCCACCAGGGCCAGCTTCCCGCCGTCACCCTGTCCTTCAACCTGGCGCCCGGCGCCTCGCTCGGGCAGGCGGTCGACCTGATCCGTGGGGCGGAGCGCGAGATGGGGCTGCCCGCCACCATCACCACCGGCTTCGCCGGCACCGCGCAGGTGTTCCAGGATGCCCAGTCGGGGCAGGCCCTGCTGCTGGCGGCGGCGGTGCTGGTGATCTACATCGTGCTGGGCGTGCTCTATGAAAGCTTCATCCACCCGCTGACCATTCTGTCCGGCCTGCCCTCGGCGGCCATCGGCGCGCTGGCGACGCTGATTCTGTTCGACACCGAACTCAGCGTCATCGCCATCATCGGTATCCTGATGCTGATCGGCATCGTGAAGAAGAACGCGATCATGATGATCGACTTCGCGGTGGAGGCCCGGCGCAACGGCATGGCGGCGCGCGACGCCATCGAGCAGGCCTGCCTGCTGCGCTTCCGCCCGATCATGATGACCACCATGGCGGCGATCATGGGCACCCTGCCCATCGCCATCGCCCACGGCGCCGCCGCCGAACTGCGCCAGCCGCTGGGCCTCGCCGTGGTCGGCGGGTTGTGCGTGTCGCAGGTGCTGACGCTCTACATCACGCCGTCGCTCTACCTCTACATGGAAGATTTCGGCCACTTCGTCGGCAACCTGTTCCGCAGCCGAAAGGCGGACGTGCCCCACGGCCCGATGCCGGCCAGCGGCGACGATTGAGGGGCGTTATGCCCCCTCCCTAACCCTCCCCCACCTTCGGTGGGAGAGGGGACTACCATCGCTTTGCAAACAACTCCCTCTACCGCCGAAGGCGGGGGAGGGAAGGGGCCCATGCGCAGCATGGGAAGGGAGGGGGCAACAGGTTGAAGGGCGGGGGCACCCGTGCGGAACCTTACACCGCGATCTGCGTGACCATCGGCGTGTTCACCCCGGCATCGGCGCGGCGGTAGGCGTCGATGGCTTCCGACCAGGGTTCGATGGTCAGGCCGCTGCCCATGGCTTCCTGATGGATACTTTGCGCGACATAGCCGGCGTTCGGCAGGGCGTTTAGCGGCACCGGCCCGCCATTGACCGGGCCGGCGTCTTCCGTCGCACCGCCGATTGTGAAGCCACCGGCCGAGCCGACCGCCGATTTCGCCCGCGTCGCCGTCGACTCGGCATCGGCGCGCCCGCTGCTCTGCAGGGCGTCGCCGGTCGCCTCGGTGCCGTCCTTGCCGCGCTTGCGTTCCTCTTCGCCTGGGATGCGGCGGATTGGTTGCACCGCCGCGGCGTCGCTCGCCAGCATCTGACGCAGCTTCGCGAGGCCCGCGTTGGGCGACGCGCCGGTCGGTGCGGGAAGGGCGGCCAGTCCGGACAAGGGGCGGTTACCTCAAAACAGCCGGTGGAACACGGGGGAAGCGCAGCAGCACTCAAGCACTATCGCTCATCCGGCGATCTTGCACAAACCACCTGCGATTCGAAACAGGGTAGTGCGGGAAAGGTTCCGAAATACTTAAAATGCCCCACAAATGTCTCTGTATTGCGACTCCATGGCGCAGAGGAGAACTCGGCAGGAGTGGAAGGGGCTGTTACAGTAGCCCGTTCGATAGCGGACCAGCAAACCGATGGATGGCGCGCAGACCTTGCCAGCCCAGATTCCCGATCTACCGACGCCCCGTCCTCTTCCGGGTGACGGACCTGGGCCGGAGCCCGCAACCGGCGACGATCTCGCCGTGCTGGCTTTGGAGCAGATGGACCAGGGCGTGATGCTGGTCGATGCCGACCTGACGGTGCGCGTCATCAACGGCCGGCTTTACGAGATGTTCGAGGTGCCGCGCGGCTACATGCCCGGCGCCGACTATGCCCGCATCGTCCATTACCTCGCCCGCCGCGGCGAATTCGGTCCCGGTGACCCCGAGGCCATTGCCGCCCGCAATCTGGAGCTTGCGCGCCGCGCCGATCCGCCCCTGTACGAGCACCGCCGCCCCAATGGCCGGGTGCTGGAGGTGCGGACCCGCCCCACCTCCGGCGGCGGATTCCTCCGCACCTATTCCGACGTGACCGAGCGGCGACGCGCGGAGGACGAGCTTGCCACCCAGCGTCATCTGCTGCGCCTGACCCTGGAGAATATGGGGCAGGGCATCGTTCTGCTCGACCGCGACCTGCATTACATCGCCTGGAACAGCAATGCGCTGGACATACTGGGCGTGTCGGAGGAGGTGATGCGCGCCAATCCGGCGCTGCCCGACGTGGTGCGGCACCAGATCGCCAACGGCATCGTCGGATTGCCGTCCGGCGCCCCCGATTTCGGCGACGACCTTGACGCCAAGACGATCTATCTGATGGACCGCATCGGTCGGCCGGAGCGGGAGTTCATCTATGCCCGGCCCCAGGGCGACGGCCGCTTTATCGAGGTGCGGGTGGTGCCGCTGCCGGACGGGGGGCAGGTGCGGACCTTCACCGACATCACCGACCGCCTGATCGCCGACGAGGCGTTGCGTCAGAGCCGCGAGATCCTGACTGGGGTGATCGATGCCATCCCGGCCTTGATCGACGTGAAGGACCGCGACGGCACGGTGCGCCTGACCAACCGTTACTACCGCGAGACCTACGGCCCCGCCGCCGCTCCGCCGCCCGGTCCCTCCACCGACCGCGCCACCGCTCTCGACCGACTGGTGGTGGACAGCGGCCAGGGCGTCCCTTTCCACGAGGACCGCGCCCCCGACGGCGACGGTGCGATGCGCGACTGGCTGACCACCAAGATGCCGCTGACCGACGATGACGGCGAGGTCACCCACATCGTCACCGTGGCGCTCGACATCACCGCGAGAAAGCGGGCGGAGGCCGAACTGCGCGACGCCCAGGCCAGCCTGATCCAGGCGGAGAAGCTGGCTTCGCTGGCCCAACTGGTCGCCGGCGTGGCGCATGAGGTGAACACCCCCATCGGCGTCACCCTGACCGCCATCTCCCATCTGGCGGAGGAAGTCGGCCGCATCCGCACCTTGTTCGAGGAGAACCGCATCCGCCGCAGCGATTTTCGGGACTTCCTGGATGTCGCGTGGGAATCGACGCGGATGATCCTGTCGAACGTGGAGCGCGCCACCGGCCTGATCCAGAGCTTCAAGCAGGTCGCCTCCGACCAAGCCAGCGGCGAGCGCCGCGCCTTCGACCTCGCCGCCTATGTCGACGAGGTGCTGCTGAGCCTGCGCCCCCGCCTGCGCCGCACCCGCGTGACGGTGGAACTGGACATTCCCGCCGGCCTGATCGTCGACGGCTATCCCGGTTCCTTTGCGCAAGTGCTGTCGAACCTGATCATCAACGCCCTGGTCCACGCCTTTGACGAGGGCGAGCCCGGCCGCATCCTGCTGTCCGCGCGTGAGCAGCCGGCCGGCTGGATCGAGATGCATTACGCCGACGACGGCAAGGGCATCCCCGCCGACATCCGCTCCCGCATCTTCGACCCCTTCTTCACCACCAAGCGCGGCCTGGGCGCCAGCGGGTTGGGCCTCAGCATCTGCGCCAACATCATGACCGGCACCATGCGCGGCAGCATCGCGCTGGAGGATGGCGAGGGGAAGGGAACGCGCTTCGTGCTGCGGTTTCCGGTGGGGTAGGGGCCACCGTGCTCAGGGTGAATTGATCCAAGGAATCGACGAGGATTGGCCATTCCCTTGCGAATTCGCAATGCCACCCACTCACCATTTCATTAGCCTGCTCTCATATTCTCAGACAAAGCCGCGCGTCGCGGCACCGGAATGGAGCACATGCCATGGCCACCCACGCCGACCTGAACGCCCCGATCTATGAGCACTTCAACCCCGGCATCTTCGTACTCGGGCTGCTCGCGGCGGCGCTGATGCTGCTGATCCTGCCGATCGGCTTCATCTTCCACCCCAGCATCGTCCTTTATGCGGCCCTGCTCGGCACCGCGCTGTTCTTCGTCGCGATCTGGAAGATGACCGCCGGGTCGAAGCGGCCCTGAAAAAAGAAGGCGCCCTCCCCAGCATCACCGGGGAGGGCGCCTTTGCTTCAAATCACCTCACTGAACCACCCGAACCACCTCACTCCGCCGCCAGCGGCTGCGGGGCGGCGACCGGGGCGCGGAAGTCAGCCAGCAGCTTGGCTTCCTTCGCCTTCGCCCCCGCGACGTTGCGGGCCTTCACCGGGCCGTAGCCGCGCATCTCCATCGGCAGCGAGGCGATCTCCACCGCCAGAGCCAGCTTCTCGCGGGTCAGGCCGTTCAGCAGCTCGCCCACCACCGCCTCGTAATCGGCGATCAGCTGGCGTTCCTGCCGGCGCTCGGCGGTGCGGCCGAACGGGTCGAGCCGGGTGCCGCGCAGGCGCTTGCCTTTGGCCAGCAGGCGCAGGGCGTGCAGCATCCACGGGCCGAAGGTCTTCTTCTTCGGCTCGCCGCCGTCCTCGTTGGTCTCGCCCATCACCGGCGGGGCCATGTGGAAGGTCAGCTTCCAGTCGCCTTCGAACATGCGCTGCACATTCTCGACGAAGCCGCTGTCGGTGTAGAGGCGCGCCACCTCATACTCGTCCTTGTAGGCCATCAGCTTGAAGTGGGCGCGGGCGACCGCCTCGGTCAGCGCGGTGGAGCCGGGGACCTTCTGCTGCTCCGTCCGGCGGGTCCAGTCGATCAGCGCGTGATAGCGGGCGGCATAGGCGGCGTCCTGGTAATCGACCAGGAAGCGGTGGCGGCGGTCGATCACCTCCTCCAGGCTGCCGGACTGGCGGCGCTGGTCGAGCAGCAGCGATTGCGTGGCCTGCACCACCTCCTGCGGCTTGGCGGCGGCCTCGACGGAGGCCAGATCGACGGCGGCGTGGCGGCCCCACTGGAAGGCGTCGAGGTTCAGCTTCACCGACACGCCGTTCAGCTCGATGGCATTCAGGATAGATTCCTCGGTCAGCGGGATCAGCCCCTTCTGCCACGCATAGCCCATCAGGAACGGGTTGGCGTAGATGCTGTCGCCCAGCAGTGCGGTGGCCAGCTTCGTCGCGTCGAAGGCATCGACATTGGCGTCGCCGCCGCAGGCCTTGCGGATGTCGCCGACC
Organism: Azospirillum sp. TSO5; assembly: GCF_003116065.1. Classification (NCBI taxonomy): domain Bacteria; kingdom Pseudomonadati; phylum Pseudomonadota; class Alphaproteobacteria; order Rhodospirillales; family Azospirillaceae; genus Azospirillum; species Azospirillum sp. TSO5. The sequence goes on from NZ_LGQY01000006.1 coordinate 182,121, forward strand.
AGATCGCGCACCGGGATCACCATGTCCGGCCTCTTGATGAAGTCGGCGGTGATGCTGTCATGGGTGTTGATGACGGCGCGGGTGCGGCCGGCGGTCATCTTCGACAGGCCGTCGCCGGCCGCCGCGACGATCAGGTCGCAGCCCAGCACCGCGTCGGCCCCGCCGGCGGCGATGCGGACGGAGTGGATGTCCTCCGGCGTGTTGGCGATGCGGATGTGGCTGGTCACCGCGCCGCCCTTCTGCGCCAGCCCGGTCATGTCGAGCACGCCGACGCCCTTGCCCTCGATATGGGCGGCCATGCCCAGCAGCGCGCCGATGGTGACGACGCCGGTGCCGCCGACGCCGGTGACATACAGGCTCCAGGTCTTGTCGAAGGCCGGGATGGCGGGTGCGGGCAGGGCGGTGGCGTCGGCCGACTTCGCGGCAGCCGGCTTCGGCTTGCGCAGTTGCCCGCCTTCGACCGTCACGAAGCTGGGGCAGAAGCCCTTGGTGCAGGAATAGTCCTTGTTGCAGCTGGACTGGTCGATCTGGCGCTTGCGGCCGAACTCGGTCTCCTGCGGGATCACCGATACGCAGGACGACTTGGCCGAGCAGTCGCCGCAGCCTTCGCAGACCAGTTCGTTGATGACGACGCGCTTGGCCGGGTCGACCATCTTGCCGCGCTTGCGGCGGCGGCGCTTCTCGGTGGCGCAGGTCTGGTCATAGATCAGGACGCTGACGCCGGGGACCTCACGCATCTCCTTCTGCACACGGTCGAGGTCGTCGCGGTGCTCCACATTGGCGTATTGCGGCAGGCCGCTGTTGATGCCGTACTTCTCCGGCTCGTCGGAAACGACGGTGATGCGCTGCACCCCCTCCGCCCGCAGGACGTTGGCAATCGACTGCACAGTCAGCGTGCCGTCGAAGGGCTGGCCGCCGGTCATCGCGACCGCGTCGTTGAACAGGATCTTGTAGGTGATGTTCACCTTGGCGGCGATGGCCTGACGGATCGCCAGGATGCCGGAGTGGAAATAGGTGCCGTCGCCAAGGTTGGCGAAAATGTGCTTTTCCTCGGTGAAGGCGGCCTGACCGACCCACGGCACGCCCTCGCCGCCCATCTGGGTGAAGGTGTCGGTCGAGCGGTCCAGCCACGTCGCCATGTAATGGCAACCGATGCCGCCCAGCGCGCGGCTGCCCTCCGGCACGACGGTGGAGGTGTTGTGCGGGCAGCCGGAGCAGAAGGTCGGCTTGCGCACCACGCGGGCGACATGGGCCTTCTGCTTCTCCTGCGCGTCGAGGAAGGCGATGCGGCGGACAAGGTTCTCGTTGTCGATGAAGCGCTGCAGGCGGCGGCCGATCACCACGGCGATCTGGGCCGGCGTCAGCTCGCCGGCGCTGGGCAGGATCCACTCGCCCTGTTCGTCGAACTTGCCGACCACCTTCGGGCGGACGTCGGGATTCCAGTTGTAGAGCTGTTCCTTCAACTGGTTCTCGATGACCGCGCGCTTCTCCTCGACCACGACGATCTCTTCCAAACCCTCGGCGAAGTGGCGGACGCCATCACGCTCCAGCGGCCAGGGCATGCCGACCTTGTAGACGGTGATGCCCCAGTCGGCGGCCATCTCCTCGGTGATGCCCAGCTCGTCAAAGGCCTGACGGACGTCGAGATAGCTCTTGCCGGTGGTGACGATGCCGAAGCGCGGACGCGGGCTTTCCATCACCACCCGGTCCAGCTTGTTGGCACGCGCGAACGCCAGGGCGGCGTACAGCTTGTGCTTCATCAGCCGATGTTCCTGCTCCAGCGGCGGGTCGGGCCAACGGATGTTCAGGCCGCCCGGCGGAAGCGCGAAGTCGGTGGGGATGACGGGGGACACGCGGTGCGGGTCGATGTAGACCGACGCCGAGGTGTCCACCGTCTCCGCGATCGTCTTCATCGCGATCCAGCAGCCGGAATAGCGGCTCATCTGCCAGCCGATCAGGCCGTAATCCAGGATCTCCTGCACCCCCGACGGGTTCAGCACCGGGATCATGGCGTGCATGTAGGCGTGTTCGGACTGGTGCGGGAAGGTGGAGGATTTGCAGTTGTGGTCGTCGCCGGTCAGCACCAGCACGCCGCCGTTCTTGGAGGTGCCGGCCGCGTTGGCATGCTTGAACACGTCGCCGGAGCGGTCGACGCCGGGGCCCTTGCCGTACCACATGGCGAAGACGCCGTCATACTTGGCGCCCTTGAACATGCCGACCTGCTGGCTGCCCCAGACGGCGGTGGCGCCCAACTCCTCGTTCACACCGGGTTGGAACTGGATGTGGTTCTTTTCCAGGAACTTGCGGGCGTTCCACAGATTCTGGTCGAAGCCGCCCAGCGGCGACCCGCGATAGCCGGAAATGAAGCAGCCGGTGTTCAGTCCGGCGGCGAGGTCGCGCTGGCGCTGCATCATCGGCAGGCGCACCAGCGCCTGGGTGCCGGTGAGATACACACGCCCCTCTTCGAGCGCGTACTTGTCTTCGAGCGAGACAGTTGCGAGCGCCATTCTTCATTTCCTCCCATCGGTCGGCAGCCTGGCAAACTCCGGTGCGGAGTGCTGGGACGCCGATTTGTTCGCTGGGCAAAAAGGTAATGAAGGCTGTCTTATATCGCAACGCCTGCGGCCGGCCGGATCGCAAAAAGCAAGGATCGGCCGGCAACCGGCGGTCTTCCGTAACGGAGCGTATGGAATGCCCTGCCTTGCGGAAATTCCCGCTCCGCTCCCTTCTCGCCCGGAGCCTGTCCAAGCGATATGGGGACGGACTCAGCGGCCGGTGAGGGGGGATTTGCCCGGAGGGGTCGGGTTGCCGCCCTCGGGCCAGTTGCCGAAGTCGGAGTGGCCGCGGGCGGCCAGGGTGCGGACGCTGGCGCGCAGCGTGCGGATCAGGCACAGCGCCACCGCCATCGACTGGGTGCTGCCGTCCGACCCCACCAGCCAGCGCAAGGCTGCGGCATGGGCCTGCAGGGCGTCGATATAGCCCTCGACATCCGGCTCCACCCAGGTGACGCAGGTGGACAGCGACGCGACGATGGAGGACGCGGCGGAATCGCCGGCGGTGGCGATCTGCAGATCGGACAGCGAATGGCGCAGCCGGCTGCCGATCGGGTCCGGCCGGTCGATGGCCGCCTCCAGCTTGTCGAGCGCCAGCAGCAGCCGCACCCGCTTCGGATCGTCGCTGCGCATGGTGGCGGCGCTGCGGTCCGGCGGCGTCACCGACGCAGGAACGGCTGACGGCGGGATGGGAGGCGGCAGTTGCGCCGTGCCGCTGACAACCGGACGCGGCGCCGTCGTCCGGGGGGAGGGCAGGCCGGCGGGGGAGATGCCGCCCTGGTCGGCCGGGCGTGCGGAGTCAGGGCGGCTTTCGCTGTGGGTCGCGGTTCCATCGCTGGCCCCGCCGGTGGCCGTACGCGGCGTGCTGTCGCGACGGTTCAGCACCGCGTCGATGCGCCGGGCCAGCGTGGCGGCCGGCACCGGCTTGGCCAGCACGCTGTCGGCGCCGGCATCCCAGGCGCTGCGCACGGTGGCGAGATCGGCGTTGGCGGTCAGCACGATGATCGGCATGTTGGGCCGCAGGCTGCCCGGCGATTGGCGAATCCATTGGATCAGCTGCGCACCGCCCACCGGCTCCATCACCCAGTCGGTCACCATCATGTCGAACACCTCGCGCCGCAGCGCGTCCTTGGCCTCCTGTCCGTTGGCGACCGCGGTGATCTGGCCGACACCCCAAAGCCCCAGCATGTCCTTCAACGCCCGCTGCAGCAGCGGATTGTCGTCGACAATCAGGATCTTGACGGGGGAGGCGGGTCGCTTCGTCATGGAGTGGTTCCGATGATGCGGCTGTGACAGTCCCCATATCCGCCTCGTCCCGCTCCTTTTCATGGGAAGGGGACGGGTAAGCGACCAATGAGACGCCCGCTGCACCGTTGGGTGGGCCGGGTTATCCCCTCCGCCGTTCGAAAGGGTAACCGGCCTGCGACACCACCCCTTTCGATGCGCAGCCACGGACGTGGTGCATATCAGAAAGTCCTGATGGTGGTGGACGCGCCGCCCCCGCACTCCTATGATTCCCACCATTCTCCTATGGGAAAGGGCGATGTGATGGACGGCGGTTGCGGTGGCGGATCCTGTGGTGGCGGTTCCTGCGGCGGTGGGTCTTCCCGTCCGTCCAGCGGACCGGACGATCTGAAGCACACGATGCGGATGGCGATGGTGGTGAACGGGCTGCTCGGCGCCCTGCTGCTCACCGCCGCCAATGCGACGCAGGCGGTGTCGCTGTGGGCGGCGGCGCTGCTGGTGTTGAACCACGCCGCCGGCCATGCGGTGACCCTGGTCGGCACGGGGCGGCGGCCCGACCTGCGCGCCCGGCTGTCGATGCTGCAAGGTGTGGCGCTGGCGGTTGCCGCCGTGGCTCTGGTGGTGACTGCCGGGCGCAGCATCGCCGGCATGACCATTCCCGACGTGCCGCTCGCCAGTCTTGCCCTGCTGCTGGCCGTCGGCGTGACGGTGGCGACTGCTACCCTTCTGTTCGCCAACCGGCGCGGCACGCTGACCCTGCGGGCGATCTGGCTCTGCTCGCGCAAGGACGTGCTGCCGCTCGCCGCCGGGCTGGTCGGTTTGGCGGCGAGCTGGCTTCTGCTCGACGGCGCGCCGGATGGGCTGGCTGGCGCCGGGGTGGCGGCGGTTCTGCTGGCGGGCGCCTGGGGGCTGCTGCGCGGCGGGATGGTGGGGGAGGGTGTGAGGCACTTCTAGTGGATGCCCCCTCCCTAACCCTCCCCCGCTAACGCGGGAGAGGGAACTCCGCCGCTTCGCGATTAATCGACGTCGACAAGCATTTTACCCCCTCTCCCGCAAAGCGGGGGAGGGATGGGGAGGGGGCTCCCCCCAACGAAACCTCTTCCTCACGACCGCTGCCGCAACCGCTCCAGCAGCGCCTTGGTGGCAAATCCGTCAGGGATTTCCCCGACCGAAGCCTGGAACCGCCGCACCGCGTTGCGCGTGTTCGCCCCCACGATGCCGTCGGCTGCGCCCGGATCCATGCCCAGCGCCGCCAGACGCTGCTGCAGGTCGATGCGCTCGTCGCGGCTCAGCGCCTGTTCTTCGCGCGGCCAGCTGCCGCGGACGCCGGGCTTGCCGGTCATGCGGTCGGCCAGCAGGGCGACGGCCAGCGAATAGCTGGTCGACGGGTTGTAACGCATGATTGCGCGGAAATTGTCGCGCACCAGGAAGGCCGGCCCGCGATGCCCGGCCAGCACCAGGATCGCCGCGGACCCGTCGCCGTCAAGCTCGCTGCCGTCCAGCGGACGCACGCCCAGCCGGCGCCATTCCGACAGCGGCTTGGTGATGCTCAGTTCGGCCTGATCGTAGGCGAAGCCGTCGGGCAGCCGCACCTCCTGCCCCCACGGTTCGCCGGGACGCCAACCATTGGCGAGCACGAACTTGGCGGTGGAGGCCAGGACGTCGGGCATGCTGCCCCAGATGTCGCGATGTCCGTCGCCATCCTCGTCCACCGCGTTGCGCAGGAAGACGGTCGGCATGAACTGGGTCTGGCCCATGGCCCCGGCCCAGGAGCCGCTCATCCGTTCCGGCGGGATGTCGCCGGACTCGAGGATGCGCAGGGCCGCCAGCAGTTCCGAGCGGAAATAGGCGGCGCGGCGGCCCTCGAAGGCCAGCGTCGTCAGCGCGTCGATGACCGAGAAGTTGCCGGTGGACTTGCCGAAATCGGACTCCACCCCCCAGAAGGCGACCAGGACCTCCCCCGGCACGCCGGTGCGGCGGGTGATGCGGGAAAGCAACGCCGCATGCTCCTGCAGCTTCTGCCGGCCGTCCTGGACGCGCTTTTCATTCACGGCGCTGTCCAAATACTGCCACACTTGCCGGGTGAACTCGGGCTGGGCCGAGTCCAGCTCCACCACACGGTCGGACAGCTTCACCCGCTGGAAGGCGCGGTCGAAGGTCTGCGGGCGGATGCCCTGGCTCAGCGCCTCGGTACGCAACGCCGCCAGCCATTCGGCGAAGGAGACGGACTGCTGCGTCGCCGCCGCCGGGGCTGGGGTGGCGGCAGCCGTCGGGGTGCCGGAAACGACCGGGGCGGTGGCGCCGGTGCTCTGGCAGCCGGCCATCAGCAGGGTGGCGAGAAGGAGGCGGGCGGGATGACGGAACGGGACTCGCATGCGCTCGACCGTGATCGGAGGGGGAACCGGGGCGTGACCCTAAGGCTCCCGGCCGCAAGGCTCAACCGACAAATGGATACTTCCGGGGTGGAACCCTCGATTGCGGGAGCGAAACGCTTGCAGGGCCGGCGGACCGGTCCATATCAAAATCCAGCGCATCGCTTTCGCAATTCCCGTCCGGCGGGTCTCCGCCTTTCGGTGCCGATCCCGGAAAGACCTGTTCCCGACAAGGAAGACGGGACGGGAACGAAATCCGGAACACCGCCTTCCTCTATTGCGTTGATCTGGAGGCACATCGATCCGGAACGCGCAACGATCGGGTGCCGCTTCGACGAAGAGGCCGCCTTCTGTCACGGAATGCCAAGGGTGCCGTCGCCATGAAAATCGTGATCTTCGGCTTGACCAACGGGTATCGCCATGATGGCGGGCACAGATCGCGCTGGCGTGCCTTGATCCAGGCGCTGGCGATCCGCGGCCATCGCGTCGTCGCGGTCGAACGCAGCGGCCCCGATGCGCCGACGCCCTGGACGATCCCCGGCGGCGACGTGCTGTCCTACGGCGCCTGGGACGAGGTCGCCGTGGAGGCGGCGGCGCAGGCCGACGATGCCGGGGTGGCGCTGGTGGTGGCACAGGGGCCGGACGCCCGCCTTGCCGCCGACCTCGTCCGCCAGTCCAAGGCACCGCGCCGTGTGCTCTACGATCCCGAAGCGGCGGTCAGCCTGACCGCGCTGGAGGCGGGGGAGAGCGTGGCCCATCTGCCGGCCGACGGGCTGGGCGGCTTCGACATGGTGCTCGCCTCCTGCGGCGGGCCGGCGCTGGACCGCTACCGTGCCAAGGCAGGGGCGGAATCGGTGGTCCCGCTCTATCCCTGGATCGTGCCGGAGGTGGACAAGCCCGGCGACTTCAGGCGGGAGTATCTGGGCGACCTCTGCTGCATCGTCGGCGGGCCGGACGGCATCCGCGAGGGGCTGGACAACTTCTTCATCAACCCCGCCCAACGGCTGACCCGCCGTCGCTTCGTGCTGGTCGGCGCCGATCTGCCGGACGGCGTGCCGCGCGCCTCCAACATCCTGACCTTCCCCGATCTCGACCCGGCGCAGCATGCCGACGTGCTGGCTTCGGCCAGTCTCGCGCTGACGCTGGCCCGCGACGACGAGCGCAAGATCGGCTGGTGCCCGTCCGACCGGCTGTTCCTCGCCGCCGCCTGCGGCTCCGCCATCGTCGCCGATCAGTGGGAGGGGCTGGACAGTTTCTTCGAGCCCGGGCGCGAGATTCTGGTGGCCGCCCAGACCGACGACGTCACCACCGCGATGATGCTGCCGCGCAACCACCTGACCGACCTTGGCCGCCGGGCGCGCAAGCGGGTGCTGGCCGAACACAGCGCCGAACGCCGCGTGCAGGAACTGCGCGGCATTCTCGACCTGAAGGGCGGCGGCGACGACTGAGGGCGTCATGCTCAACGGGAGTGCACAAGAGCGGGGAGCGGGCTATGGTCCGCTCCCCGTTTCGTTTGTGCCAAATCAGGGAGCCATCCGCCGATGCCGACCGTCACCATCCGCCCCGCCGTCGAGGAGGATTGCGCCACCATCCTGCGTTTCGTCCGCGAACTGGCGGAGTTCGAGCGCGAATCCGATGCGGTCAAGGCGACCGAAGAGGATTTCCGCCGCGACGGCTGGGGGCCGCAGCCGGTGTTCGAGGCGATGATCGCCGAGTTGGACGGCGTGCCGGTCGGCTTCGCCCTGACCTTCCGCAACTTCTCCACCTGGGAGGGGCGGCCCGGCCTGTATGTGGAAGACCTCTACGTCACGCACGACGCGCGGCGCTACGGCGTCGGCCGCAAGCTGCTGGCCGCGGTCGCGCAACGCGCGGTGGAGCGCGGCTACCGTCGTGTCGATCTGAGTGTCCTGGATTGGAACCCGGCGCGCGGATTCTACGACCGGATCGGGTTCAGCCAGATGAAGGAATGGCTTCCCTACCGCCTGACCGGCGAAGCGCTGGCCAATCTCGCGGCCGAGGGTTTGGCCGGGGAGAAGTAAGGCGTGGGATCAGGCGGCGCGGTTCAACGCGGACGCGCCGATGATCTCGGCATAGTCGGCGCGTTCATTGCGCAGGTTGGCCAGAAGATCGACCAGGCTGTCGCGAACGAAAGCGTCGTCCTGCTCGACGATGGTGTCTTGGGTCAGTCGAATGAACTGATCGAGAAGCTCGATATGGGCCGCAGAGGACGCGTTGATCTTCTTGGTGTTGACGGCGCCGATCATGTAAATCTCCCTTGGCCTGAGCGTTCCCGATGACCCAATAAGGCCACCGGGCCAGTTAAAGACTTCCTAACGGGACTATGCGGCAGGTGGTATCTTCGGGGGTACTTCCGATCTATGGTCCTATCGCCCGTGACCACTCCGAAGAGTTACCCCGAACGTTGAAAGCCACGCTCGATACCCTGCTACAATAGGTCGCTGTTGGATGTCCCGGCGGGTGCCTTGCACTATGACAACACGCACCGCTATGTCAGGTTGCTCAGAGCGCCTGAGGGAATTGGAGGGAGGGACTACCAAAGGGTGTGGTCCCGTCAACCCCGTTTGAGATCATGACCTCCCTGGAAATGCCGGCCGCTGGACATATCAGGCGGCGCGGCGGGCGGTCATGCGGTCGCGTGCGTCGGCGCGTTCCAGCGCGCGGGCGACCAGATCGTCGAAAATCCCGCCGATGGGCGCATCCAGAACCGCAGCACGCCCGGCCGGCATCGGGCCTTCCATCAGGACAGAGCCTTCCTCCCCCGGGCCGAGAACGCGCCAGCCGCGGCTCTTCATCTCCGAAACGCGCGTCCGGGCAATGAAGGCGCGGATATGGTCGTGTGCCAGATCGTCCATTCTGTTCCCCCTGTCGCTGTCGCCCAATGCTGTCGCCAAAATCCGTCGATGACCGCCGGACTTGCGGCGGTTCAACCGGTCACTCGGAAAAGGGTACGGAAGAACTGCGAACGCAACAAGAACAAATTCGGGGGTGAAGTGAGGATTCCTGCCGAGTCGCCCAAGCTCCCGCTTGGTGCGTCCCAAGATGCCCCGTCAGACCGCCCCTTGCCGTCCGCACCTTCACCGCAAAGATCAGGCGGGGCGGGAGCATTTGCAACCTGCTCCATCCGTGACCAAAAGCGGCGATCAGGAAAGGTCCGACCATGAGCGGTGTCCGCACCGAAACCGACAGCTTCGGCCCCATAGACGTTCCGGCCGACCGTTACTGGGGCGCCCAGACCCAGCGCTCGCTCCAGAATTTCCGCATCGGCGGAGAGCGCATGCCGGTGCCGCTGGTGCGCGCGCTGGGCATCCAGAAGCGCGCCGCCGCCGCCGCCAACCTGAAGCTGGGCGTGCTCGACCCGACACTCGGCGCCGCGATCATGGAGGCGGCGGACGAGGTGATCGACGGCCGGCTGGCCGACCATTTCCCGCTGGTGGTCTGGCAGACCGGCTCCGGCACCCAGTCGAACATGAATGCCAACGAGGTGATCGCCAACCGCGCCATCGAGAAGCTGGGCGGCGCGATGGGGTCGAAGACGCCGATCCATCCCAACGACCACGTCAACATGGGGCAGTCTTCCAACGACAGCTTCCCCACCGCCATGCACATCGCCGCCGCCGACGAGATCGTGCGCAGCCTGATCCCGGCGCTGGAGCATCTGCGCACGGCGCTGGACGCCAAGGCCGATGCCTTCCAGGAGATCGTCAAGATCGGCCGCACCCATCTGCAGGACGCCACACCCCTGACGCTGGGACAGGAGTTCTCCGGCTATGCCGCGCAGGTCTCCTATGGCATCGCGCGGGTGAAGGGCGCGCTGCCGCAGCTCTACCGGCTGGCCCAGGGCGGCACGGCGGTCGGTACCGGCCTGAACGCCAAGCCCGGCTTCGCCGAGGCCTTCGCGGAGGAGGTGGCGGCCTTCACCGGCCTTCCCTTCGTCACGGCGGAGAACAAGTTCGAGGCGCTGGCGACCCATGATTCGCTGGTCGACGTGCACGGCCATCTGAACACGCTGGCGGTGTCGCTGATGAAGATCGCCAACGACATCCGCCTGCTGGGCTCCGGCCCGCGCTCGGGCATCGGCGAGCTGTCGCTGCCGGAGAACGAGCCCGGCTCCTCGATAATGCCCGGCAAGGTCAATCCGACCCAGTCGGAGGCGATGACGATGGTCTGTGTCCAGGTGATGGGCAATCACACCACCGTGACCATCGCCGGCGCCACCGGCCATTTCGAACTGAACGTGTTCAAGCCGGTGATCGCCTTCAACGTTTTGCAGTCGATCCGTCTGCTGGCCGACGCCGCGAACAGCTTCACCGACAATTGCGTGGTGGGAATCGAGGCCAACCGCGACCGCATCGCCAAACTGGTGTCGGACAGCCTGATGCTGGTGACGGCGCTGAATCCCCACATCGGCTATGACAATGCGGCGAAGATCGCCAAGAAAGCCCACAAGGAAGGGACAAGCCTAAAGGAGGCCGGACGCGAACTCGGACTCCTGACGGATGAGCAATTCGATCAATGGGTTCGCCCCGAACGGATGGTTGGTCCCGGTTAAGCTTGGGGTTAGGGTGGGGGTGTCGTCGTTCCCGGCCGTTCCGGCCTTCCTCTGACCACCCCCATCCCCCACTTGCGATGCGTGCGTGACCATGAAGAAGCGTTCGGTTCTGATCGCCGGCCACCCCACCAGCGTCTCCCTTGAGGAGGAGTTCTGGGACGCCCTGAAATCGGTTGCTCAGTCCCGCGGCCTGTCGGTGAACGCCCTGATCGAGGAAATCGACCAGACCCGCACCGGCAATCTCTCCAGCGCCATCCGCGTCCATGTCCTGAAGGCGGTACAGGGGCGCGAAGCGGGAGAACGGTGACGGAATCCTCTCGGACAGCCACAATGGACAGCCGTCCGCGGCCGGCGTACACGCTTGCTGGCCGTCCGCCACCCGACGAGACCCCGCCGCCATGCCCGCCGCCATGCCTTCCGACGTCACCACCCTCGACATCATCGCCTTCGTCTGGTTCGTCGGCTCCTGGGTCGGCTTCACCATCACCCAGGACCATCTGCTGACCGGCCGCAACGTGCTGAACCAGCATCTGCGGATCGTGCGGCGCCACTGGATCGAACGGATGCTGGAGCGCGACAACCGCATTATCGATTCGCAGCTGTTCGGCCACACCATGCACAGCTGCACCTTCTTCGCCTCCACCAACATGCTGGTGCTGGCCGGCCTGATCGGGTCCTTCGGCGCGGCGGAACGGGCGCAGCAGTTCATCTCCGACCTGTCCTTCGCCGTCCAGACCTCGCCCCAGCTGTTCGAGATCAAGATGCTGCTGATGGTGGTGATCTTCACCTTCGGCTTCTTCAAGTTCACCTGGGCGCTACGCCAGTACAATTACTGTTGCGCCCTGATCGGCTCCGCCCCGATGCCGCCGGTGCCGCCGGACGACCGCAAGGAAATCGCCCGGACCATCAGCGAGGCGCTGACCCTGGCGATCACCGCGCTGAACGGCGGGATCCGCGCCTATTACTTTGCGCTGGCGGCGCTGGTCTGGATCATCGGACCGATTCCCCTGATCGCCGCCTCCAGCGGCGTCGTTCTGGTTCTTACCCGCCGTCAGGCATTTTCCGCCACCGAGAAGGTCATCCGCGTGCAGACCCAATGGTTGGAAAGAAACGATTCAACTAATACGAAATAACATTTAAAAAACCACTATTTTTCCCGTGCGTGCGACCAAATATCCTCTACCTGATGGAGAGTTGCGGCGCCTAATGTCGACGCACCGAAAGACGGCGCGACGACCTTCCCGCGCGACGCACAGGATATGAGGGCGACGATGGACGCCGATACCGCACTGAGCATCATGGATACCCTGGATCAGGCCGAAGCGCTTCTGCGTCGCATGCACCTGCGCGACGGTTGTGCGGGCGCCAATGCGCTGGCCCATAACCGGCAATTGCTGGACGCCGCCCGCCACCGGCTGGAGCAGGTCCACAGCATCGAGGGGATGGGCGCTTTCGCCGGTGCGACGGCGCTCGCCTGATCCGGCTGGCCCGGGGCAGGCCCGACTCACCCCTTCAGCCCGACTCACCCCTTCAGCAGCACCTTGCCGCCGCTGCGCACCTTCGACCAGTCCTTGGCGAAATAGGCGAAGTCCCGCGACGGCCGGCTGAACAGGAAACCCTGGGCCAGCGACACCCCCAGCCCGGTCAGCAGATCGGCGTGCACCGCCTCCTCCACCTGCTCGCCGATCAGGTCCAGTCCCAACTGGCGGCAGACGTCGACCATCGACCGCAGCATCGCCATGTCGCGCGGGCTGTTGACGGCGCCGCGGACGAACTTGCCGTCGATCTTGGCGTAATCGGCCTGGATGCCGTACAGCGACTGGAAGCTGGTCGATCCGGCGCCGACATCGTCCAGGCAGATGCGGAACCCGGTCTCGCGCAGCTTCTGCAGCACCTCGTTCAGCTTGGCGATGTCGGTGACGATGACCGTTTCCGTCACCTCGATCAGCAGCTTCGCGGCCAGATCGCCATAGGGGGCGACGACCGATTGGAACTGCTTGAGGAAGATCGGGCTCATCAGCGTCTTGGCCGACAGGTTGATCGCCACGTCCGGCAGCTTGGGCTCCTTGCGGAACTCCTGCAACGTGTCCAGCACCGTGCGGGTCAGCAGCAGGTCGAAATCGTAGATCAGCCCGACATCCTCGGCGAAGGTGATGAAGTCGGCCGGCGAACTCATCCCGTCGACACGGGTCAGCGCCTCCAGATGGTGAACGGCGCCGGTGCCGATGTCGACGATCGGCTGGTAGACGACGATGAAGTCGCGGTTGTCGATGGTCGCGCGCAACTGGCCGATCCGTTCCACCGCGCCGGCCATCAGCCGGTTGGCACCGTCCTCCAGGCTGGAGATGGTGAACTCCCCGCCTTGCGCCGAGGCGAAGGCCTGCACCGTATAGACCAGCGCGCGCGCCGCATCCGCGGCGTCCAGCCGGTCGTCGGCCATGTCCAGCGTCCAGGACCGGATGCCGCCGGGCAGGGCGCCGCCCGCCGCCTCGATGATCTGGGCGATATGGCCCTGCACCTCGCTCCCGTCGATGTCGGCGGCATGGACGATGCCGTACCGGTCGCCGGTCAACTGGCCAGCGCTGTCGCCGTCGGCGGAGATGCCGCGCAAATAGGCGTCGATGCCCTCGCGCACCTCCGCGGCGGCCCCTTCCGGCATCGTCTCCACCATCGCCTGCAGCCCCTCGACCAGCAGCAGGGTCAGCCCCTGGTCGAGCCCCTTCTCGCGGGCGGCGAGGATCCGCTCCTCCAGGATGCCGGCGAATCCGGTCTGGTCCAGCAACTCGCCCTGCGCCGCGGCGGCTGCGCCGGCACCGTGGCGTTGCGGTGCGGTCAACAGCACGGTCAGGAACAGCGATCCCGGACAGGAATCGAGCCGGCAACCGCCCAGCAGGGCCGCGAACTGCTGCCCGTCGAAGGCCTGGAACAGCACGCGCGACGGCTTGATCCGCGCCTTCTCCCGGATGCGGTCGAACAGGACATGGACGTATTTGCGGTCGCCGGGCGCCACCACTTCCATCAGGTTGGTGCCGACCAGCCCGCCGACCTCGCCCTTGGTCAGGCGGCAGCGCGCCCCGGCGGAAAACAGGATGTTGCCCTGCGCGTCCGTTTCGATCAGCAGGTCGGCGGCGGCGAAGGCGAAGCCGACGAAGCGGTCGCGATCGCGGCTTGACGCCGGACGGCGCGACGCCGCCGAACCGGCAGCCGGCGTCATCACCGGCCCGACGACCGGAGTCATCACCGGGGGGGAGCGTCCTGCACTGTCCTGCGCCAAGGGCATCGTCATGAGGTTACAAATTGCATCAAAGTTTAGAGAGTTTGAGGATGAATGTGACCGAGAGTAACCAATATCGCCATAGGTTAGAAGAGAGTCTGTTGCCGACCACCGTCGGCTTAACAGAACGCGACAATTTGTGACATCTATACCGTAAATGCTAACGCTCCGCCGGCGCCTTGCCTTCTGCCTGTCTTCTCGGAAATTATCGTTACCGAAAACTTGACGCGGTCGTTCCGGGACCGCAACGACGGTCGTTGGAAGCGCTGAATGGGAATCGGCAGCCCCCGCAAGCGGGTTGTCGAGCGGCTGCCAAAACTCCCGCGCCCGGTGTGCGCCAAGTGTGCCGTATCAGGTGACGTCCACGGTCACCGGCTGGACTGTGGGTTTGCGCCGGCCGAGAAGCACTGCGTTGAAGCTCGCCTGACCGGGCATCTCGATGAAACGGTAGGTCAGGGCGGACACCGCAATCACCGTCGCCAGATACGACAGCGCAAGCCCATCCATCACCCAGGTGCCGCCGAAGAAGATCAGCCGAGTCTCTTCACCACCGACCGGCGTCTCGGTGAACATCGGCTGGCCCAGCAGCTTCTGCATCACGGCCGCCGTCTTCTGGTACAGGGCGATGACCAGCGCATGCACCATGTAGATGGAGTAGGAACGGGCGCCCAGCCACTGGAGCGGCACCTTGGCCAACAGGTGCGAGAGGACTCCCCCCTCGAAGGCGAACACCCAGACCACCAGGCCGAACAGCAGCGGCGAGGCGAAGGACAGGGCATTGCCGCGCGCCGCCGCCACGAACACGATCACCGCAGCCAGGCAGGCCGCCTCGACCAGCCCGGCCATCGGCAGCTTCGCCAGTCCGGCGCCGCGGGCGGCCATGAACAGCCGATAGACGATGTGTCCGGCGAAGAAGCCGTAGAGGCAGCGGAAATAGCCGAGGTCGAAACTGGTGTCGATGAAATGGTCCGACCATCCCATGATGACGAAGGCACCGGCGGCCGACAGCGCCACCGCCGCCGCCGTCACCAGCCACGTGCGGCGGGCCAGCAGGCAGACCAGGGCAAAGGTGATGTAGGCGATGACCTCCGCGCTGATCGACCAGCTCGGCATGTTCCAGGTCAGCTCGCTCTCGACGCCTAGTGAATGGACCAGGAAGAGGTTGCTGAGAATGGACGACGGCGCGAAGCGGCCGGTGAAGGCCGCGGCCTCGCCATGGATCGCCAGTGCCTTGACGATCTCCAGCGGAATGAACGCGACCAGGGTGGCCGCATGCAGGGGCCAGACACGGCCCATCCGCCGGACCAGAAAAATCCCGGCATCCGGTGCCGAGTTCAGGCGCCGGAGATAGGCGTGGGTGATGACGAAGCCGCTGAGAACGAAGAAAAAGTCGACAAACAGATAGCTGCCTCGAACGAATGGATTGAGATAAAAATTTCCAAAAGCGCTGAAATGGAATAAAGCCACGAATAACGCGCACAAGCCGCGCCAACCGTCCAGCACTGGAAAACGCATTGGGTTTCTCCTAATCGGGGTGTCAATTCAGTCAGGTCATGTCGATCGACGATCTTAATGTTGCGGCGGAATATTACTTCGATAGATAAGGAATAAACAGTTAATTACCGTCGGGCGAAAGTAAATGCTGGCGGCGCAACCAAATAGCCGGAAAAGCGGTTTATTTCGAATGACTGCCGACAGCTACCCCGGTCTGGTTCACTGTAGCGGCCCTGCAATTGGTGGGGAGTGCGGATTTGCCAAACTGTCCGGTGGCCATAGTGCCGATGGCACGGTTCGCAACACGGATTCGCCTCTCTCCCACTGGCTGGGTGCCGCCGGGGCAGTACGTCTCCTGCGCCTGGCGGTTGAGCTTTCTCACGATTGTGCCTGGCCGTTCCGCCCGGCATCCTTCATCCATCTCGTCGCGGCCGAAGAACCGGATGATGCCCATCCACCGGCGCAGCGCGTGCAGTGGCTGCAGCTCGGCCGTGGCGAGAACGAATTCCGCCCTGACTTGAATCCCAGCATGAAAAAGGCCCCGCGACCGGTCCGGTCGGCGGGGCCTTCTAGTCGTTATGGCGATCCGAAGCGTCAGCGGCGCGCGAACAGCCGGTTGACATGGCCCATCTTGCGGCCGGGCCGGGCCTCCGCCTTGCCGTACAGGTGCAGCCGGGCACCGGGTTCGGCCAGCAGGTCGGGCCAGCGCAGCACGTCGTCGCCGATCAGGTTGGTCATCTCGGCATCGGCCAGCCGCTCCACCGAGCCCAGCGGCAGGCCGCAGACCGCGCGCACCAGCTGTTCGAACTGGCTGGTGGCGCAGGCGTCCATGGTCCAGTGGCCGGAATTGTGCGGGCGCGGCGCCATCTCGTTGACCAGCACGGCCCCGTCGGCGGTGACGAACATCTCCACCGCCAGCACGCCGACCAGATCCAAAGCCTCGGCGATGCGGCGCGCGATGCGGTCGGCCTCCGCCGCGGTTTCCGGCGACACCTTATCCGCTGCCGCGGGAGCGATGGTGACGTCGAGGATGCCGTCCTTGTGGCGGTTCTCCACCGCCGGATAGGCGACCATCGCGCCGTCGGCACCGCGGGCGACGATCACCGACACCTCGCAGGCGAAGGTGACGAAGCCCTCGACGATGCCCTCCACCCCCGGCTTGCCGCCGCCGATGCTGGCCCAAGCAGCCGCCGGATCGCTGCCGCTGTCCAGCCGCGCCTGTCCCTTGCCGTCATAGCCGAGCCGCGTCGATTTCAGAACGCAGCGCGGTCCGATCTCCGCCACCGCGCTGGCGACCTCCTCGGCGCTGTTGGCCGCCCGCCAGGGTGCCGTAGCGATGCCGAGCTTGTTGACGAAGCTCTTCTCGGCGATGCGGTCCTGCGCCACCGACAGAACGTTCGGGCCGGGGTTCAGGTTGGTGAAGCGGCGCAGATGCTCGGCCGTAGCGACCGGCACATTCTCCCACTCCAGAGTCACCACATCGACCGAGCGGGCGAAGCGCTCCAGCGCCTCCAGATCATCCCAATCCGCCACCGTCGCCGCGGCGCTGACCTGCGCCGCCGGGCTGTCCGCCGCGTCGGGAGCGTAGACATGGGTCTTGTAGCCCAGCCGCGCGGCGGCAAGCGCCGTCATCCGGCCAAGCTGTCCGGCACCCAGCATGCCGATGGTGGAACCTGGGGCGAGGCGGGGCAGGAGAGTGCCGGTTGGCTTGCCGGTCATGGCGGTCAGGCTTTCTGTCTGTCAGGCGGGATCGTCTACGGGGGCCTCGGCCACTGCGGCGGTCTGGCGGGCGCGCCAGCCGTCCAGTGCCTCGGCCACCGCCGGGTCCATCAGCGCGATAACCGAGCCGGCCAGCAGGGCGGCGTTGATGGCGCCGGCCTTGCCGATGGCCAGCGTGCCGACCGGGACGCCGCCCGGCATCTGCACGATCGACAGCAGGCTGTCCATGCCCTTCAGCGCGTGGCTTTCGACCGGAACGCCGAAGACCGGCAGCGGCGTCATCGACGCGGCCATGCCCGGCAGGTGGGCGGCGCCGCCGGCCCCGGCGATCACCACCTTCAGCCCGCGCGCCTTGGCGGTGGTGGCGTATTCCACCAGCCGGTGCGGGGTGCGGTGGGCGGAAACGATGCGGACCTCGTGCGGAACGCCCAGCGCCGCCAGCGTGTCGGCGGCATGCTTCATCGTCGTCCAATCGGACTGGCTGCCCATGATGATGCCGACCAGCGGCTGGGCGCCGTCAGCCGAAGGGGTGCTGTTCGGGGAGTGATCGGCGGTCACGGCCTGGCGCTTTCCTCAAGGTCCGGAAAGCGGCGCATTATAGGAAGAGTCGGGCGCCTGTCCAGAGGCGCCGCCGCTCCGCCTCCTCCGGCCACGACGAATCCGGGCCTGCGGCTGCGACATTCCGGCCCTTCCGATGGAACATGGTTCCACCTATGGTGCCGTCATATATGGACTGGATAGACCCTGCTCATTCCCGGAACCGGACCCATCGCATGACCGACGCCGCTCCCAACGAAGACTCCAACGACGACCGACGCAAAGAGCACCGCGACATCCGCGCCGCGATGGCGGAGGAACGGATGGCCACCGTCGGCATCAACGAGGCGTCGATCGAGACGCTGGTGCGGACCTTCTACGGCAAGATCATGAAGGATGAGGAACTCGGTCCGATCTTCGGCCGCGCCATCACCGATTGGGAACCGCATCTGCGCAAGATGATGAATTTCTGGTCGTCCATCGCCCTGCTGACCCAGCGTTACGACGGCCGCCCGATGCCGGTCCACATCTCGCTTGGGCTGGAGCCGCCGCATTTCGAGCGCTGGCTCGGCCTGTTCCGCGAGACCGCCCACGAGGTCCTGCCCGCCGAAGGTGCCAACTTCCTGATTGGCAAGGCCGAGAACATCGCCCGCAGCTTCCAGATGGGCATCCAGTTCTTCACCGTGCCCAAGAAGGACTGAGGGGGCTTTCCCATCAGGGAAACCGTCATCCCCGCGAAGGCGGGAATCCAGTCTTTCCAAGCGCTTGATCCGGCAGCCTGGATCCCCGCCTTCGCGGGGATGACGCCCAAAGGCCCGTATGGTTAAGCAATGATGTCCGGCAGCAGCCGGCTCTCCAGGACCATGATCTGGTCCTTCAGCATCAGCTTGCGCTTTTTCAGCCGCTGCATCTGCAACTGGTCATAGGGCGCGCGTTCGACCAGCCGGGCGATGACGTCGTCCAGGTCGCGGTGCTCGCTGCGCAAGCTCGCCAGCTTTTCCTTCAAAATCTCTTGCTCGTTCATCGCGCCCGTTAGGAATGGCCGTTGCCCCGGGTGGATCGGGGGTGCTCTTGCGGGTAACCCGTTGGCTGGGCGGGCCGGACTATACCAGAAATCCAGCGGCACGGCACCGCCAAACCGCCGGTTCGGTCCTTTGGCCATCCGGGATATCACCGCGGCGAGGGATCGGCCCGATGCCTCCTTTGCGGATACCGGCAATGATTGCGGGAAACGCCCTTTCCGGTAACATGGTGTTCCATTTCAATGAACAGGCGAACGGGACGGGAAACCCTCAATGACTGCCCCAATTAAAGCCGGCAAGCGTATCGGCATCCTGACCAGCGGCGGCGATTGCGCCGGGTTGAACGCGGTCATCCGTGCGGTGGTTCACCGCGCCACCGGCTATGGCTGGCAGGTGCTGGGGATCAAGGAAGGCACCCAGGGACTGCTCCAGCGCCCGGTGCAGTACCAGACGCTCGACCTCGGCTGTGTCGACGGCCACATGATGCGCCAGGGCGGCACCATCCTGGGCACGACCAACCGCGGCGACCCCTTCGCCTATCCGATGCCCGACGGCACGCTGAAGGACCGTTCCGACGAGATCATCGGCGGCTACCGCGAACTCGGCCTGGACGCGCTGATCGGCATCGGCGGTGACGGCAGCTTCGCCATCCTGCACAAGCTGGCGCAGAAGGGCGGCTTCCCGATGGTGGGCGTGCCCAAGACCATCGACAACGACCTGGGCAAGACCGAGGTGTCGGTCGGCTACGACACCGCCGTCGCCGTGGCGGTGGAGGCGCTGGACCGCCTGCAGCCGACCGCAGCCAGCCACCATCGCGTGATGGTTCTGGAGGTGATGGGCCGCGACGCCGGCCACATCGCGCTGGCGGCCGGCATCGCCGGCGGGGCCGACGTGATCCTGATCCCGGAAATCCCCTATTCGATCGAAAGCATCGCCGCCAAGATCCAGAACGTCCGCGACTCCGGCCGCAACTTCGCCCTGGTCGTGGTGTCGGAGGCGGTGAAGACCCTGGAAGGAACCGGCGTCAAGAAGATCCTCCAGGGCGGCGAGAAGCGCTATGGCGGCATCGGCGACTACATCGGCGAGAAGATCGCCGACGCCACCGGGGCCGAGACCCGCGTCACCGTGCTCGGCCATGTCCAGCGCGGCAGCATGCCCAGCCCGCGCGACCGCCTGATCGCCTCGGCCTTCGGCGTCCATGCCGTCGACCTGATCGCGGAGGGCAAGTTCAATCGCATGGTCGCTTGGGCCAACCGTGGCGTCATCGACGTGCCGATCACCGAGGCGATCGAGCATTACTCCTGCGTCGAGCTGGACGGCGCGCTGGTGAAGACGGCCCGCGGCCTGAACATCAGCTTCGGCGACTGACGAGGACGATGACAGGCGCGATGTCGGCGAACCCGTTCTGGGACTTCTCCCTGGCCGTCTACGGACGGCCGGGGGTGCCCGCCTGCTGTCTGGCCCTGCAGGACTGGCGCGGGGTGGACGTGAACGTTCTGCTGTTCGCCGCCTGGGTCGGGCTGGAGTGCGGCGTCCGCCTGTCCGCCGGGGACCTCGCCCGCATCGATGGCGCGGTGTCCGGCTGGCGCGAGGAGATGGTACGCCCGTTGCGCGCCCTGCGCCGCCGCGCCAAGGCAGAGGACGACGCCCTTTACCGCCGCATGAAGGCCGCCGAACTGGAGGCCGAGCGTGTCCAGCAGGATCGCCTGTTCGCCGCCGGCGGGTTCCTGCCGCAGCCGGGCGGCAGCGTGGCTCTGGCCGCCGCCAACATGGCGCTGCTGGTGCCGGGCGGCGATCCCGCGCTGGAGGAACTGGTGGGGGTGTTGGAATAACGGAATCAGGGTGGGGGTCTAACTCCGCAAAAAGCGAAGCCCCCCTACCTGTTCAGAATCAGCTCGTCCGGATTGCGCACCGTGTTCGACACCAGCACCGGCTTGCCCGCATAGAAGGCGCTGCAACGCTTGCCGCTGACCAGCCGGGTCAGCGCCGCTTCCCACTCGCGCCCCTTCGGGCCGATGATGCGCAGCTTCAACTGGTCGACCAGCGGAACCACCTTGAAGGACTCGATCTCGATCGGTTCCGCGCTGGTGGTGGTGAAGACGTCCTGCTTCAGCGTCAGGGTCTTGCCGTTGATCTCCAGCGTCACGTCCTGCGCCCACGGGCAGCCGTTCGACTTGGCGCCTTCATTGGCCTGGGCGGCACCGATACCGAACCCCAGCATCAGGGCGGCGGCGAGAGTGACCCGGCGGAGGCCGGATTGGCCCCGGCGGAGGCCGAACTGGCAAAGTGCCCGGATTGGGCGGGAGGTCATGATCCGCTCCTCAGGAATGCGGCGCGGACAATAGCGATGCGTCAGCCTCATGACAATCCAGGGAAAATCCCGAATCTGTGACCGTTTGCGACGATTTCCGACTGTGCCCGGCTGGACCGCGGAGGGGGCGCCGGGGCATGATCTGGATCCGGGCAGCACGCCCGCCAACCCGCAAGAGTCCCGATGGTCACTTTGTCGCAGGCCCTGCTGATCGCCCTCGACCACCATCAGGCGGGCCGGATGGCGGAGGCGGAGGATATTTATCGCCGAATCCTCAACGCCGATCCGGAACATGCCGACGCCATGGAACTGCTGGGCGTGCTCGCCGCCCAGACCTGCCGGTTCGGTGCGGCCGGCCGCATCCTGCGCCTTGCGGTGGCGTTGCGTCCCGACGGGGCCGGCGGCCTGTCCAACCTCGCCGGGGTTGAGCAGTCGGCCGGCACCCTTGATGGCGCGGTGCGGCTCTATGGCCGGGCACTGCGCCTGCTGCCCGACCTTGCCGATGCCCAAGCCAGCCGTGCCGGTGCCCTGCGCCGGTTGGGGCAGGCGGAGGCTGCACTTCTCGCCACCGACAAGGCGCTCGCTCTGGCGCCCGGCCATGCCGACGCGCTGGCGAACCGGGCAGCCGCCCTGCTGTCGTCCGGCGATCCCGCGTCGGCCGAGCGCTGCGCCCGTCGTTCGCTCCGCCTGAACGCCCGTTCCGCCGTCGCGCATGCGACCCTGGCCGCCACGCTGGCCGCGCAACGCCGCTGGGCGGAGGCGGAGACCGCCGCCCGCGATTCGCTGGCGCTCGACCGGAATGCCGGCGAGGCGTGGGAGGTGCTGGGCGCCGTCCTGGCCAAGCTCGGCCGCTTCCCGGAGTCGCTGGAGGCATTCGCGGCGGCCGAGCGGTTGCAGCCCGGCTCCTCGCCAAACTCGTCCCTGTACGCGGCGCGCGGCACCGCTCTGATCGCCATGGCCCGCCCGACGGAGGCGGCTGCCGACTTCGACCGTGCTCTGGCCGATCGGCCGCAGGATGCCGGCCTGCATTGGAATCTCGGCTTCGCCTGTCTGATGGCTGGCGATTACGCGCGCGGCTGGCCGGAGTTCGACTGGCGCCGCCATGACGACCGTGCCGAACCGCCCTGGCGCCGCCTCAATCAGCCGACATGGCGCGGCGAGCCGCTGAACGGCCGGACCATCCTGCTCTATGCCGAGCAGGGGTTGGGCGACACGCTGCAGTTCCTGCGCTATGTCCCGCTGGTGGTGGCCCTCGGCGGCCGGGTGGTGCTGGAGGTGCAGCGCCCCCTGTTGCCGCTGATACAGGGCGTGGAGGGCGCGGCGCAGGTCATCGCCCGCGGCGACCCGTTGCCGCCCTTCGACCTCGAATGCCCGCTGATGAGCCTGCCGCGCGCCTTCGCCACCGTCGTGGACGGCGTGCCGGCCGATATCCCCTATCTGCGCCCCGATCCCGTGAGGGTCGCCCGCTGGCGCGACCGGCTGGGGGCGCATGCCGTGCTGCGTGTCGGGCTGGTCTGGGCCGGCAACCCGCGCTTTCCCGGCGATGGGGAGCGCTCACCCAAGTTGGCCGGCCTGCGCGGGCTGCTCGACGTGCCGGGCTGCCGCTTCTACGGCTTGCAGATGGGTCCGGGCCGCGCCGACCTTGCCGACGCCGTCCTGCCGGACAGTTTCGCCGATCTGGGGCCGGAGATCGCCGACTTCGCCGACACCGCGGCGATCATGGCGAACCTGGACATTGTGGTGTCGTCCTGCACCGGGCCGGCGCATCTGGCCGGGGCACTCGGCGTGCCGCTGTGGCTGGCGTTGCCCTTCTCGCCCGATTGGCGCTGGCTGACCGGCCGTGACGACAGCCCCTGGTATCCGACCGCCCGCCTGTTCCGGCAGCCGGCGCCCGGCGACTGGTCGTCGGTCGCCGGACGCATGGCCGCGGAACTGGCGGTGTCGGCTCAGCGCTTCAGTCCGTTGCCGTAGCGCGAGCAGTCGTAATCGTCGGTCCCGGCCTCGGCATGGCCGCCGTTGGAGGTGTTGTAGCGCGGATCGTCGCAGCGGCCGTTGCGGGCATAGGACGAATCGGAACCTCCCGACCCGAACAGCCCGCCGCCGCTGCCGCCGAACAGGCCGCCGCCGCTACCGCTGCTGCTGGTCTGGTTGCAGGCGGCGAGCGCCAGCGGCACGGCGGCGATAACAAGGACTCGAAGTGCGGTCTTCATGGCATTCCCTTCCCGGTTGGTGATGGCGAAGAAAAAGCGTTCCTTCGCCTTCAACAGGGCAGGGCGCCGGTAAATTCCCGCGCCGGCGTTTCGGCCGATGCTTACTCGAACGGCTGGAACAGGCGGGTGGTGGGATTGATCGCCCACATCTCGCCGGTCTGGATGTCGAACCACCAGCCATGGATGTTCAGCGTGCCGGCTTCCACCCCTTCGCGCACGAAGGGGAAGGTCATCAAATTGTCGACCGACGCGCGGACCGCAGCCCGTTCGATCACCGCCGGGGTGCTCTGCAGCTTTTCCGCATCCGCCCGCGCCTGTTCGGAGCCTTCCGGCCCGACATAGGGGTCGAGCGCCGAACCGGCGATGGATACCCAGGGGGAAATGAAATCGTCCCCCGACTTCTGCCCGGCGCGCAGCCGGATCAGGCCCTGGATGCCGCCGCACTGGGCATGGCCCAGCACGATGATCTCCGACACCTTCAGCGACTTGACCGCATATTCGATCGCGGCCGAGGTGCCGTGATAGGCGCCGTCGGGCTGGTAGGGCGGGACGAGGTTGGCGACGTTACGCACGACGAACAGCTCGCCCGGCTCCGCCGTGGTCAGCAGGGCGGGATCGACACGGCTGTCGGAGCAGCCGATCACCAGCACCTCCGGGTGCTGCCCTTCGGTCACCAGTTGCCGCATGCTGTCGGGACGCCGCTCGTAATAGCGGGCGCGGAAGGACTTGATGCCGGCCAGTAGCTGGCGGATGGGCTCGCTCGGTTTGCTGCTGAAGGGCATGGTCGGCCTGTTCCCGTTGCTGCCGGCCGGCGGCTGTGCCGGCTCCGCATCATGATTCATTGACAGCGGTATAGCGGCATTGCGCCCGCGCACCAAGCCGCCTGTTGGGCGGTACCGCAACAAGCGATCCGCGGCGGCGGCCGGTCAGGCCTCCTCCGGCCGTTCGCCCCACCGCCGCAGGTTGCCGGCGTCCAGCCCGAACAGGTCCAGCACCCGCCCCACCGAATGGTCGACCAGATCGTCGATGCTCTGCGGCTTGGCGTAGAAGGCCGGCACCGGCGGCGCGATCACCGCGCCCATTTCCGCCAGCGCGGTCATGGTGCGCAGATGGCCCAGATGCAGCGGCGTCTCCCGCACCATCAGCACCAGCCGCCGCCGCTCCTTCAGCGCCACGTCGGCCGCCCGCGTCAGCAGGGTGGAGGTGACGCCGCTGGCGATCTCGCTCATCGTGCGGACGGAGCAGGGGGCGACCACCATGCCCAGCGTGCGGAAACTGCCGCTGGACACCGCCGCGCCGATATCGGCGGCGGCATAGCTGACATCGGCCAGCGCCCGCAGTTCCGCCACCTTCATGGCAGTTTCATGCGCCAGCGTGACCTCGGCGGAGCGGCTGACGACCAGATGCGATTCGACGCCGATCCGCCGCAGCGTCTGCAGCATGCGGATGCCATAGATCACCCCCGACGCGCCGCTGATGCCGACGACGAGCCGGGGCGGAGAGGTGGTGGGATCGGTCATGGGGTTTTCCGTGCCCTCTCCCAACATGCGACATATCCCCTCTCCCCCCCGGGGAGAGGGTTAGGGTGAGGGGGATGTGCGGCGTACCGTACCCGAGAATCCAACCTGTGCCTCCCCCTCACCCAGCCCTCTCCCCGGGGGGAGAGGGTTGCCAGGCCGGGAGAGGGACACCCACCCTCAGTGCGCGTCTTCCTGTTCGGAATAGCGGTCGTCGTCGCGGTTCTCGCCGTAGAAGTCCTCGGCGGCTTCCTCCGGCGGGCGGGGCACGCCGCCGCGGCGGATGGCCAGGGCCAGCGCCTCTTCCAGCTCGCGCTGCGAGCAGAGGCCCAGCATCACCGGGCCGCGCGGCTTGATGTTGGCGACGTTCCAGTGGGTGCGGTCGCGCACCGCGGCGATGGTCGGCTTGGTGGTGCCGATCAGGCGGCAGATCTGGGCGTCCGACAGCTCCGGATGGTGCTTCAGCAGCCAGGCGATGGCGTCGGGCTTGTCGCCGCGCTTGGTGATCGGGGTATAGCGCGGGCCCTTGGACCGGGAGGCGACCTGCGGCAGGTCGGCGACCAGAAGCTTCAGGCGCAGGTCCTGGTTCTTCTCGCAGCGCTCGATTTCCTGTTTGGTCAGCTGGCCGTTGGCGATGGGGTCCAGCCCCACCATGCCGACCGCGACCTCGCCGTCGGCGATGGCCTGGACTTCCAGCGAATGCATGCCGCAGAAGGCGGCGATCTGCTCGAAGGACAAGGACGTGTTCTCGACCAGCCAGACGGCTGTCGCTTTCGGCATCAAGGGCAGTGCCATCATCCCTCCTGACAAACTCTTCACCGGTCGCACCCGCTGGCGGGTGGTGCGGCCGGTCGTTCGAACTGGTTGTGCGGCGCGGGGGCGGCTTCGCGGCCCCAGGGTGACCCCCGTGGCGGCCGCCCCATTCTCGTCACCACGATATAGGGCGAATACCGGTCCGCGTAAGCATGCTTGCGCAGGCGCACCGGGAAATCCCGGCCGCCCGCTCGCCTCTGCTAACCTGTCTTGCCTGCTTATGGCAAGCCCGACGGCGCCCTGTCGGCGAAGAAAAGCGCAAAATCAGGCCGCCTCCGGCCCCACCGTCAGTACGATCTTGCCGATATGCGCGCTGCTTTCCATCAGCCGGTGCGCCTCGTCGGCCTGTTCCAGCGGGAAGGTGGCGTGGATCTGCGGCTTGATGCCGCCGGACTCCAGCAGCGGCCAGACATGCTCGCGCAACGCCGCGGCGATGCGGCCCTTCTCCGCCACCGGCCGGGCGCGCAGCGTCGATCCGGTCAGCGTCAGCCGCTTGGTCATCACCGGCGCCATGTTCAGCGACACCTTGGCGCCCTGCAGGAAGGCGATGGAGACGTGGCGGCCGTCCACCGCCATGATGTCGATGTCGCGGGCGATGTAATCGCCGCCGACCATGTCCAGCACCACATCGACGCCGCGCCCGCCGGTCGCCTCGCGGATCACCGCGACGAAATCCTCGGACTTGTAGTTGATGGCCCGGTCGGCGCCGAGTTCCTCGCAGGCGCGGCACTTGTCGTCGCTGCCCGCGGTGGTGAACACGGTGGCGCCGAAGGCCTTGGCAAGCTGGATCGCCGTGGTGCCGATGCCGCTCGACCCGCCATGGATCAGCAGGGTCTCGCCGCGTTTCAGGGCGCCGCGCTCGAACACATTGGTCCAGACGGTGAAGAAGGTCTCCGGCACCGCCGCCGCCTCGACCATCGACAGCGGGGAGGGGATCGGCAGGGCCTGCACCGCCGGCACCACGCAATATTCGGCATAGCCGCCGCCGGCCACCAGCGCGCAGACCTTGTCGCCGCTGGCCCAGTCCTCCACCCCCTCGCCGATGGCGATCACCGTGCCGGACAGCTCCAGCCCCGGCAGGTCGGACGCGCCCGGCGGCGGGTCGTAGCGGCCCTGGCGCTGCAGCGTGTCGGGACGGTTCACCCCGGCGGCGGCGACCTCCACCAGAATTTCGCCGGGACCGGGCACCGGCGCCGGGCGGCGGGTCGGGCGCAGCACTTCCGGCCCTCCGGGCTGGGTGATCTCGACGCAGCGCATGCTGTCGGGCAGGCTCAAGCCCATGGCGGTCGTCCCTTCCATTTTTGTCTGTCCGTTCCGGCGCCTGACGGCACCGACACGTTGGCATTGTCCGGTGCGAAAGGTAGATTTGCCGGACCGGCCTGACAAGGCGAACCACGCGGCAGGGAAGGGACCCACAGCATGGCCATCGACGACCGTTTCGAGGATCTGGAACCGCGCAAGGCCAAGCCGGCGCCCAAGGACCTGACCGTGATGGGCGTGGCCGAGATCGAGGCCTACATCGCCACGCTGGAGGCGGAAATCGACCGCGCCCGCGCCGCCATCGCCGCCAAGCAGGCACAGAAATCGGCGGCCGAGGCGTTCTTCAGGAAGGGATGAAAAAAGCCCTCTCCCACCGGGGAGAGGGCTTTTCACGCTGCCTGTCACTTATCGTGCAGTCCCTTACCGCCGGATGCCGACCAGATCGCGGTAGCAGTGCCACGACGCATGCCCGATCACCGGCAGGGCGATCGCCAACCCGAGGAAGCCGGTGACCATCCCGGCGCTCATGAACAGGGCGATCAGGAAGGCCCAGGCGATCATCGGCTTGATGTTGGCGCGCACCACGGCGATGCTGGTCGCCATGGCGGTGAAGACGTCGGTCTCGCGGTCCAGCAGCATTGGCACCGACACCACGGCGATGGAGAACACCGCGGTGGCGATGATCCCACCGAACACCGTTCCGGTCAGCAGGAACGGAATGGTCTCCGCCGAGAAGAAGATGCGGTCGACCAACTGGTCCAGCGCCGGCGGTTCGCCCGAGAAGAACAGGGCGAAGATCAGGAAGGCGACGCGGATCCAGGCCAGCATCGCCAGCATCAGGACCAGACCGACGCCTGCGATCTGCACCCCGTTGCGGCGATAGGCGGCGCCCACCTTGCCGAAGGTCGGCCGTTCCCCCAGCTCCAGCAGGCGGCTGGTCTCGTACAGCCCCACCGCAAACAGCGGGCCGACGAGCATGAAGCCCGCCGCCATCGGCAGCAGGAGATACTCCATGTCCAACATCGCCAGTCCGACCACCAGGACCAGGCTGGAAATCACCGCCAGCGCGCCATAGGCGAAGCTGATGCCCGGTGCCGCCATCATGTCCCGCCAGGCCGATGCCAGCCAGACCCAGGGGCGGTCCATCTCGACCGTCCGGATCGGCGGCAGCCAGTCGGGGGCGTGGGTGGGCGTGTGCGTCTGAGGCGTTTGAACCGGTCCGCGAAACGAGGTCATGTCGACCATGATGACGCCCTCCCCTTGAACCAAGGCACGCGCCCGCCGGCGCTCATGGGGGCACTTTCACACAGTCCCGCTGATAGTCGCAACAAGGAACTATTGGTGTACCCAATAGTAACAAATCAATAGAGGTTATTCCGACCCCGAAGCTTGGTCTTTACGGTACCTTGGTCTTGGAACTTTAGTTCTCACCGTCCAGCTTATGCCCGTCCAACGTCTGAGTTCGCCGCTCGGCCTCCTTGCGGTCGCGTTCCTTCTCCGCCTTGGTGCGGCCGAATCGGGCCCGATTCGCGTCGGCTTCCTTGGCGCGCTCGGCCTTGTCGCGGGTCTTGCGGAAACGGTTGAGGTTGACCACGTCGCCCATGGCACGGTCTCCGGTGGCTGATTTCAATGGTTCGGGCGCCGCGCGGCCGGTCGGGGCGCTCGGCGGACGGGAATTTTCGCGGAAAAAATTCGGGCGGACCCCGACTTGGCCGTGGGATTGCCCAAATTGCTTGTTTCTTCTGCGGGCGCTAGCTTACCGAAGGACGGCGCGCACCGGAAGCGGACGGTGCGGCGGGTGGGGGAACGAGTCTTTGTATCGACGTGGCAAAGGGGCGCGGCCGACGACAAGGCCGGTCGCAGGGAAGGCGGAAACCCGGTGAAGAAGATCCTGATCGCTGCACTGGCCGGACTGGCGGTTCTGGCCGGCCTGCTGTTGGCGGCGCCTAGCCTTATCGACTGGAACGCCTACAAGGGCGCCATCGCCGAGCGGGTATCGCAGGCGACCGGCCGGCAGGTGGAGTTGCATGGCGACGTCGGCTTCACGCTGCTGCCGTCACCGGCCCTGACCGTGCGCGACGCCCGGCTCGCCAATGCCGCCGGCGCCGCCGAACCCGACATGGTGCGCCTGAAGAAGCTGGACGCCCGGGTGGCGCTCGGTCCCCTGCTGGGCGGCCGCATCCAGGTTGAGAGCATCGCGCTGGTCGAGCCCATCTTCGTGGTGGAGGTTCTGAAGGACGGCCGCATCAACTGGGACCTGTCCACCGCCGGCCCCCGCACCGGTGACGGTCTGGGGGCCGCCGAGGGGCTGGTCTCCGCCGTCAGCTTCGATCAGGTGATGATCGACAACGGCACCATCATCTACCGCGACGACCGCAACGGCCGGACCGAGACGGTCGACAAGCTGAATGCCCGCATCGCCGCCGGCAGCCTGAACGGCCCCTTCCAACTCCAGGGCGATTTCCGCCTGCGTGGCCTGTCCCTGCATGGCGAGGCCACCGCCGGCCGCTTCACCGAGGGGGCGGCGGTGCCGGTGCGCGCCACCCTGTCGATGCCGCACACCGACGCCACCCTGCGCTTCGCCGGCATCCTGACCGGCGGCGGCGCCGGCGGCGGGTCCAAGGTGCAGGGCGACCTGCGCGCCGAGGGCAGCGACTTCGCCAAGCTGGTCGATGCTCCCGCCTCCGGCTGGGCTCCCGGGGCGCTGAGCCAGTCCTTCAACCTGCGCGCGACGGTGGAGGCGGGGACCAGCCTCGCCACCTTCTCCGGCCTTGAGGCGCAGCTGGGCGACACGCGGGCCACCGGCAACGCCACGCTCCGCGCCGGCGACCCGGCCAAGCGCGAGATTCCGCGCACCGAACTGACCCTCGCCGTCAATCGGCTGGACCTCGATGCCTGGCTCGCCCAGGGCGGGCGCAATGGCACAGCGGCCAGCGGCGGCAGCGGCCGGGGCGCGCCCGCTCCCGTCGCCGGCGCCGCCTCGGGCGACAAGGCATCACTTCCGTCCTTCGCGCTGCCGACCGGCGTGGAGGCGAAGCTGGACGTTGCCATCGACGCCATCGGCTACAACCACGGCGTGGTGCGCCAGGGCCGGATCGAGGCCAGCCTGTCCGCCGGGCGGCTCAACATCGACCGGGTCAGCGCGCTGCTGCCCGGCGGTTCCGATTTCGTCGCGGCAGGCGAAGTGACCACGCCGGGCGGGCAGCCGACGCTCGATCTGCGGATGGAGGCGAATGCCGACAACCTGCGCGCCCTGCTGGAATGGGCGAAGCTGGCTCCGCACGGCGTCCCGGCCGACCGGCTGCGCCGCGCCTCGCTGTCGGCCCGGCTGCAGGGCCATGCCGACCGCTTCGAGCTGTCGGGCCTGGATTTCCGCTTCGACAGCAGTCGGCTCAGCGGCGCCGTCGCTTATGTCGACCGCGGCCGGCCGGCCTTCGGCGCGCGGCTGGAGCTCGACCGCCTGAACCTGGACGGCTATCTGCCGGCTGATCCCACTCCAACGCAGCCCGCATCCCAGCCCCAGCCGGCTCCGCGCGCCGCCGCATCCGACGGCGGCCAGACCCCGCAGCGGCTTCTCGGCCTTGCCGATGCCAACCTCGATCTGCGGGTCGGCCAGCTGACGGTCGGCGGCCTGCCGGTCCAGGGGATTCACCTCGACGCCACGGTCGCGTCCGGCGCGCTGACGGTGCGCGAGGCCAAGGTGGACGACATCGCCGGTCTGCAGGCGCGGATCGACGGTCAGGTCGCCAGCCTGATCCCGCTGCGCGGCGTCAACCTCGCCCTGGCGGCGCAGGCCCAGTCGCTCGGCGGTCTGCCCAGCGCCGTGTCCTGGCCGCCTGGCCTGCCGGTTCCAGAACGTCTGGGCGCGGTCAGCGTCAAGGCCCGGCTGGCCGGCGATGGCGAGCGGCTGGCGGTGGAGGCCTCGGCCGGCATGCTCGGCGGCACGGTCGACGCCGGCGGCGCCCTGCTCGGCCTCGACCGCAAGCCCGAGGCCGACCTGAAGCTGCGCGTGACCCATCCGGAGATTGGCCGCCTCGCCGCCCTGTTCACCGACAGCGGTCTTGCCCGCGCCTATGGCCCGCTGGACCTCTACGGCGAACTGTCGGGCAATGCGGCATCCCCCGCCCTGAAGAACCTCCAGGGGCTGGTCGCCGGCATCCCCGTTCGCGGCAAGCTGACCCTCGACCGCAAGTCGGAGCGCACCGCCTTCCAGGCCGACATCCAGACCGGCGACCTCGATCTCGACCGGCTGCGCAATGCGCCGCTGGTCGGCGATGGCGCCGGCCGCACCGCGACCACAGCAGCGGATCCCGCCGCCGACCTGCCGCCCGCCGATCCACTGGCCGATCTCGGTTGGATGCGGTCGCTGGACGGGCGTCTCGGCCTGACCTCCACCTCGCTGACGGTGGCGGGGCAGCGCATCGTCCAGCCGGCGTTGCGTGCGACCCTGGACAACGGCGTCGCGACCCTGGAGCAGCTGGACGGCGAATGGCAGGGCGGCCAGATCGGCCTCAGCGGCCGGCTCGCCGCCGCGCCGGGGCAGGCGCCGAAGCTCGACGCCGACCTCACCGTCATCAAGGCCGACATGGGCAGCGCGCTGTCCGGCTTCGCCGGGCTTGGCCTCAGCGGCGGCACGGTCGATCTCGACGTGACGCTGTCGGGCAGCGGCCGAGGCGACGCGCTGCTGAGCAGCCTGACCGGCCGGGGACGGGCGGTGGCGTCGGGCGGCGTGCTGCGCGGCGTCGATCTCACCGCGCTGCGCAGCCGCCTCGCCGGGGCGGAGCGCACGCAGGAGGTGCTGGGCGCCGTCGCCGGCGCGCTGCAGGGTGGTGAGACCAAGCTGGACCGGCTGGACGCCCGCTTCGCCATCGACAAGGGGGTGATCCGCACCGAGGACGCCCGCCTGACCACCGCGCCGGCCGACGGCACGCTGACCGGCACGGTCTCCCTTCCCGACGAACGGGTGGATCTGGCGTTGGCGCTGGCGGTGAAGGCGGATGGCGATCTGCCGCCGCTGACGCTGCGCATGGCAGGTCTCTGGTCCGCGCCGACGCAGACGCTGGACCTGAAGGCCCTGCGTGACCACTTCAACGCAGCCCCGCCCGCCAAATAAGGCCCGGCCCAAATGACGTCCTGTCCCCATGGCAATGGGCGTTCCAAGGGCGTTGAAGTCGCGGCGTGTGGCGTCCATAATGAACGAACGGTAACCGGAAGTCAGAGCGATGCAGGTGGACAACAGGATTTTGGACGACCTCGCCCGTGTGGCAGGTGGCGCGCTCGGCGCCTTCTCGTCCTTGCGCGAAGAGGCCGAAGGCCAACTGCGGGCCCAGCTCGAACGGGTTCTGTCACGGATGGACGTCGTCAGCCGCGAGGAATACGAGGCTGTCCGCGCCATGGCCGCCAAGGCCCGCGAGGAGCAGGAGGCGATGGCCGAGCGGCTTGCCGCGTTGGAGGCCACCGTCGCATCGCTGAGCGCCGCGAAGGCACCGCTGCCGGTCGTGGTCGAGCCCGCCGGCGTCCCCGCCGTGGCCGAATCCGAGCCGGCCAAGCCTGTCGCGGCAGGCGGTGGCAAGCCCGACACCAAGGCCTCCCCGGCACCCTGAGCGGCAGCGCCGCCGCACACACCGGACGTCCCTCCCGTCGTCACGCGCCGTCATCCCGCGGCGCGTCCTGCGGCCGGGATGGTTCGCGGCAGCGCTTCGCACGGCCTCGGCCCAGCCCGCCTTTTCATCATATTCGGGGTATTGCCCCGGACCGCGCGCCATCGTCGGCGCGTCGCTGCGGTTCGGGTGAACGGTACCGCCCATAGCGCCTTCACAGGAGGACGCGCACATGTCGGCAGTCGCCGTAGAGACCACCACTTCCGCCCACAATCCGCTCGACGTGGTCGAGGAGATCGTCACCGCCAACGAATGGCCCTTCGACCGCGCCACCGAGGACGAGCTGGTCGTCGAGATCGGCGGGCGCTGGTGCGATTACCGGCTTTATTTCGTCTGGCAGCCGGACGTCAGCGCGATGCAGTTCTCCTGCCAATTCGACATGAAGGTCCAGGCCGCCCGCCGCACCGCCGTCGCCGAACTGCTGGCCGAGGTCAACGGTCGCATGTGGCTCGGCCATTTCGACGTTTGCTCGGAGGAGCACACGCCGATGTTCCGCCAGACCATGCTGCTGCGCGGTTCGCGCGGCGCTGCGGTGGAACAGCTGGAGGATCTGGTGGAGATCGCCCTGTCGGAGTGCGAGCGCTTCTACCCCGCCTTCCAGTTCGTGATCTGGGGCGGAAAATCGGCGTCCGAAGCGGTGTCCGCCGCCATTCTCGACACCATGGGCGAAGCGTAAAAAACAAGAAGTCTCAAGCGAGGGGAAGGTCACGGTCATGACGGCGGAATCGGGTGCGTCGCTGCTGCTGGTCGGTTGCGGGAAGATGGGCGGGGCGATGCTGGACGGTTGGCTGGCCGCCGGGATCGCGTCGCGCGTCGTGGTGGTCGACCGCGCCGGTCTGCCGCAGTCGGTGGCGGGCGAGTCGCGCGTCACCCTGGCATCCGGTACCGACGCCCTGCCGCCCGGCTTCGTTCCCGACGTGATCGTCCTGGCGGTCAAGCCGCAGGTGATGGAGGAGGCGCTGCCGTCCTACCGCGCCCTGGTCCGCCCCGGTACCGTCTTCCTGTCGATCGCCGCCGGCAAGACCATCGCTTATTTCGAGCGGCTGCTGGGGGAGGGGGCGGTCGTCGTCCGTTCCATGCCCAACACCCCGGCCGCCATCGGCCGCGGCATGACCGTCGCCGTTCCGAACGCCCGCGTCAGCGCCGCCCAGCGTGATCTGTCCGACCGCCTGTTGCGTGCCGTCGGCGACGTCGCCTGGGTCGAGGACGAGGGGCTGCTGGACCCCGTCACCGCCGTGTCCGGCAGCGGCCCGGCCTATGTCTTCTTCCTGGTCGAGGCGATGGCCAAGGCCGGCGAGGCCGCCGGTCTGCCCGCCGATCTGGCGATGCGGCTGGCCCGCGCCACCGTGTCCGGCGCCGGCGCCCTGCTCGACGCCTCGCAGCAGCAGGAGGCCGCCGATCTGCGCAAGGCGGTGACCAGCCCGAATGGCACCACCCAGGCCGCCCTTGAGGTCCTGATGGCGCCGGAAGGCATGCAGCCGGTGATGACCGCCGCCATCGCCGCCGCCGCCCGGCGGTCGCGCGAGCTGGCTGGTTGAGGAGGCGCCGCCGTGACCACCCTCAGCCCCTCCGCCGCCCGCGTCCAGGCACTGCTGGACAGCATCGGCCTCGGCCATCATGTGGTCGAACATGAAGGCAGCACCCGCACCTCGGAAGACGCCGCCAACTCCGTCGGCTGCGAGGTGGCGCAGATCGCCAAGTCGCTGATCTTCCGCACCAAGGAGACCGGGCGCCCGGTCCTGGTCGTCGCCAGCGGCGCCAACCGGGTGGACGAGAAGGCGGTCGGCCGCCTGATCGGCGAGAAGATCGAGCGCGCTGACCCTGAGTTCGTCCGCGAGTCGACCGGCTTCGCCATCGGCGGCGTTCCGCCCATCGGCCATGCCGTCCCGCCTCTGGTGCTGATCGACGACGACCTGCTGCGGTTGGAGACCATCTGGGCGGCCGCCGGCACCCCCAACGCCGTCTTCCGCCTGACCCCCGCCGATCTGGTCAGCATGACCGGCGGCCGGGTGGAGACCGTGCGCAAGGCATAACTGAAGGGGTGGACGGGTGACGTTCGCCCGTCCGCACACCATTTTATCAGGCGATCCTTGTCGCCTGGAGGTGGTGCCATGTCCGACATGTCGTCCGACAAGCCTGAAGACAACAGCTTCCGCTCAGACCCCGCCCGGGATTTTGCGGACCCCGACGCCCTCGACCGTGCCGTGGCATCGGCGGCGATGGGGCTGGCGGCCGAGAAGGGCTGGCGCCAAGTCGGCCTGCTGGAGGTCGCGCACACCGCCGGCATCCCGCTGTCGCGCTTCCATCACCGCTTTCGCGGGCGTGCCGACCTGCTGGCGGCGGTATCGCGGGTCGCCGATGAAACTGTCCTCGCCGGCGATATCGCCGCCGATCCGACAGAATCGGCGCGCGACCGGCTGTTCGACGTGATGATGCGCCGCTTCGACGCTCTGCGCCCCTTCCGCGACGGCCTGCATTCCGTCGTGCGCGACCTGCCGGCCGATCCGGCGACCGCGCTGGCCTTCTCCTGCGCCTTCGGCCGTTCCATGGCCTGGATGTTGCGCGCCGCCGGGATCGACCCGGACCAGCGCGGCGGCATGGCGCTGGTTGCCGGTCTCGGCACCGTCCATGCGCGGGTGATGCGGGTGTTCCTGAACGACGACACCGCCGACCTGTCGCGCACCATGGCCGCGCTCGACAACGCGCTGCGCGGGGCGGAGCGCTGGGGCGCGACTTTCTGCCGCTGGACCCGGTCGCGCGGGCCGCTGGGCCGGTCGTCGGGAACAGAGTCCATGTCGTCAGGCATTTAGCGACGGGCAGGCGTTCCGCGGCGGGGGCTTCCTCCCGCCAAGGTTATGCTGCGGCGCAAAAAACCGGATTGACTAACTTTTCGGCACTCTGCATAGTCGGCCTCTGTAATGTTGCGACGCAACATGTCCGTATTCAGATGCGGGCAGCAAACACCGATACCGGGATGAGAAACATGGCCAAGATCAGCGGTAACCCCTTCCTCGAATTCGATCCGTCCAAGCTGATGGGCGACCTGAAGGTGCCGGGCGTGGACGTCGAGTCCATCATCGCCAGCCAGCGCCGCAACATCGAGGCGGTGACCGCTGCCAACCAGCTGGCCTTCGAAGGCTTCCAGGCGATCGTCCGTCGTCAGGCCGAGGTGCTGCGCACCGTCGCCGAGGACGTGAACCGCGCCGTCGGTGAACTGACCGCCGCCGGCACCCCGGAAGAGAAGGCCGCCAAGCAGGCCGATCTGGTCAAGGCCGCCTTCGAGAAGTCGCTGTCGAACATCCGCGAGCTGAGCGAGATGATCGCCAAGTCGAACACCGAGGCCGCCGAGATCCTGACCAAGCGCGTGTCGGACAGCCTGGACGAGGTCAAGGCCGCCATCGCCAAGGCGAAGTCCTGATCCTCTCCGGTCCGCCGGAAATCAGCGAGGAGGGGTCGCCATCGGCGGCCCCTTTTTCGTTTGTGCCGGATGGTCCGGATGCGCCTTCCCGGTTCCGATGCCCGTCCTGCCGCGCTACCCTGGCGCCGACCGCAAGAACCGCATCGGACCCGTCATGACCATCTTCTACGACGATTTCACCAAGGTCGACATCCGTGTCGGCACCATCCGCGCCGTTGATGCCTTTCCGGAGGCGCGCAAGCCGGCCTACAAGCTGACCATCGATTTCGGCGGTGAAATCGGCACCAAGCGCAGCTCTGCCCAGATCACCAGCCACTACGCCGCCGACGCGCTGGTCGGCCGTCAGGTTCTGGCGGTGGTGAATTTCCCGCCCAAGCGAATCGGCCCCTTCACCAGCGAGGTGCTGTGCCTGGGCCTGCCCGACGCCGAGGGCGCCGTGGTGCTGGTCGGCCCGGATCACGCGGTCCCGGACGGTGCACGGCTGTTCTGATTTCGACCGTCTTCCTGTGGCGGTATGAAAGATTCGATCATGCCATGCCTACGGAAAAATCACCCCGAGGATGAATTCATAAAGATCTCGTAAGGCGACAAGTTGCCGCAGGAGTTGTATGTATTTTAAATGAATGCACCCTAAACCACGATGGCATAGTGCGGCGCGACAGCGATCTCGCATCTGCAACATGTTTTCCTGGTGGATGGCACTCATGGACGCCCTGCGCGCCTTCGTCGGCCGGCTTTCGATCTCCACGAAAGTCACCCTGTTGAACCTTTTCGGCATGCTGGTCCTCAGCACGGCGATCCTGTTCGCGATCGGTCAGGTGATCGTGCGCGACCTGGAGCGGCAGGCGATCGAGATGCAGCGGCTCAGCATGGACATCGCCTGGTCCTCGCTGCAGGAACGCGGCGGCCAGTTCTCCGTCGCCGACGGCAAGCTGCTGCTGGACGGTGTCGTGATGAACGACAACAACCTCGTGGTCGACAAGATCAAGCGCATCACCGGGGGGACGGCCACCCTGTTCCTGGGCGACCGCCGCATCGCCACCAACGTCGCCAAGCCCGACGGCAGCCGTGCCGTCGGCACCACGCTGGCGCAGGGCCCGGCCTATGACTCGGTGCTGCGCCAGGGCGTTCCCTTCCGCGGCATGGTCGATATCCTGGGTGAGCCCTATTACGCCGCCTACGACCCGATCAAGGACGCCGCCGGAAAGGCGGTCGGTATCCTCTATGTCGGCATCAAGAAGGCGGAGGTGTTCAAGACCTTCGACGACAGCATGCGCTTTGCCACCATGCTGGTGGTGATCTGCGCCCTGGTTCTGGCGGTGCCGGGCTATCTGGTGTCGCGTTGGCTGCTGCGTCCGCTTGGCCAACTCAGCCAGGTGATGACCGCGCTGTCCTCCGGTGACCTTACCGCCAGCGTCGCCGGCGCCAGCCGCCTGGATGAGATCGGTGCGATGTCGCGCTCCGTCCTCGTCTTCCGCGACGGCATGGCCGAGGCGGAACGTCTGCGCGCCGAGCAGGAGCATCAGCGCATCCAGGGCGAGGCGCAGAAGCGCAAGGCGCTGCAGTCGATGGCCGACACGGTGGAGCAGGAAAGCCGCAGCGCCGTCGAGCGGGTCGCCGCCCGCACGCAAGAGATGGACCGCAACGCCGACGCCATGGCGAAATCGGCCGGGCTGGTCGGGTCCAACGCCCAGAACGTCGCGGCGGCGGCGGCTCAGGCGCTCAGCAACGCCCAGGCGGTGGCCTCGGCTGCCGAGCAACTCTCTGCGTCCATTGAGGAGATCGGCAATCAGGTCGGCCATGCCGCCGGAGTCACCCGCGCCGCCGTCGCCGCCAGCAACCGGACCGAAAGCACCATCGAATCGCTGTCCTCGGCGGTCAGCCGCATCGGCGATGTGGCGGAGCTGATCCAGGGCATCGCCGCCCAGACCAACCTGCTTGCCCTGAACGCCACCATCGAGGCGGCGCGGGCCGGGGAGGCGGGCAAGGGATTCGCCGTCGTCGCCGGCGAGGTGAAGAACCTCGCCAACCAGACCTCGCGCTCGACCGAGGAGATCTCGCGCCTGATCGGCGAGATTCAGTCGGTCACCGCCCGTAGCGTGGAGGAGGTGCGCGACATCAGCCGCACCATCGGCGAGATCGACGCCATCTCCGGCACGGTGGCCGCCGCGGTGGAACAGCAGGCCTCGGCGACCCAGGAGATCTCGCGCAATGTCGGCCAGACCGCCGGTGCCGCCACCGACGTCTCGACCCGCATCGACGAGGTATCGCGCGAGGCCAAGGTGACGGAGGAGCGCGCCGACATGCTGCGCGCCGGGGCGTCGGAAGTGACCCACAGCATCGACGAGCTGATGCATGTGCTCGTCCGCGCCGTGCGAACGGCGACCGACGACGTGGATCGCCGCAGCGTGCCGCGCTATCGCGTCGAGGCACCCTGCATCGTGGAGGGGGCGGAGGGGCGCCTGACGGTGCGGCTGCTGGACATTTCCCGCCATGGCGCGGCGCTTGGCGAGGCCGACTCCGTCGGCGCACGCGGCACCCTGCTGTTCGACAGCCTGGGCGTGGCGCTGCCCTTCGACGCCTTCAATCGGGAGGAGGGGGTGGTGCGCGTCCGCTTCCGGCTGGCCGAGATCGACCGTCAGGTCTTTGACGCCCGCTTCGACCGTTTCGAAGAGGCGATGGCCGGCCGCCGCTTGGCTGGCTGATCCCGGTTCGCCGGATCAGGTCTGGCTGGGCGGCACTGCTGGACCGCGCGAATCCTGCGCGGTCCTGGCCTGTCGGTCAAACCCCGGCCCGGCGGGCGGCAGCGGCATGAACGTGCGGCGGGGTCATGCCGGTCCGCGCCTGTTCCAGGGCACCCTGCTGCCGGGCGGCGAAGACGCCGGCCTCCGTCCGGTTGCGGAAATGCAGCTTGGACAGAACGCTGCGCACCATCGACTTGATGACCGCTTCCGACAGGTCCAGCGCGTTGGCGATGGTCCGGTTGTTCATGCCCTCGCCCAGCAGGCGCAGCGTCTCGAACTCCGGATCGGACAGGCGCGGCAGCAGCGTCAGCCGGATCTCGTCGACGCCGAGGCGTGACAGGAACTGCTTGGGCATCAGGCAGTGGCCTTCCAGCCCCAGGTCCAGCAGCTCGTTGATGCGGTCGACGTTCAGATCCTCGAACACCCACGCGTCGGCGAAGGCAAGGATATGGGCGGCGTCCAGCAGCTCACGCGACGACAGCACGACGACGATCCGCGAGCGGCGGGACAGCCGCAGATAGACCATCGGTTCGTTCTCGCGCAACGCAGTGAACTGCTGCAGCCCGATCAGGATCGCATCCGGCGTCAGCGCGCTCTGCGTCAGCTCCCCGATATCGTGCAG
The DNA here is from genome assembly GCF_003116065.1 of Azospirillum sp. TSO5. Classification (NCBI taxonomy): domain Bacteria; kingdom Pseudomonadati; phylum Pseudomonadota; class Alphaproteobacteria; order Rhodospirillales; family Azospirillaceae; genus Azospirillum; species Azospirillum sp. TSO5. The sequence continues at coordinate 221,461 of NZ_LGQY01000006.1, forward strand.
AACCGTGACCCGGTGGCGACCGCCACGGTCCAGTTGCTGGACCACGTTCTCGGTCAGCGCGTTGTTGTCGAGGATCAGGCAGACATGCATGGGAGTCACCGCGTTGCGGGTCTGGTGAGATGCTTTCTCATGGGCGTACTCATGGTGTGTGTGCATGGGTCAGCTCTGTCTGGAGGAGGCATCCACGGCCGGCCCGGCTCAGGGCATTGCCGCCTGCGTCTAAGGGTTGAAGAGGAACCGGCCGGTTGGCCCAGGCACGTCATCATAAAACTCACGTCATCCGGAAAATTATTGTGGACATCGAAGTATTGTGGCGCGGACTGCAAACTCCCCCTTCGTCGGGATCGGGAAAGTCCTGTTCGCACCGCGTGATTTAGAAATGAACCGGGCTCCGCGTAAATCAGGCGATGGATGATCAGCCAAGATCGCTTATCGTCTCCTTGTTGGTCGCCTCAGGTTTCGAAACGGTAACACCTATGGAATGATGTGTGCTGAGCGGGTCACAGGGGAATGCGCGTTGGTACAGGCATCCATCAGGGATATCCTTTCGGTTTGGTCACTGGTTTTTCCTACTCTTCTGCGCGTTCGAATCGGGATAAACCAAATCCTTGCCACACGAACGCCGCAAAGATGGCAAGGTTCCAGAAAAATTCCCGTCACTAATGGAGACAACAGGTCTCTTTTCGAATGATCCCGATCGGGCCAAGTGAATCCGATGCGCTCGCGCGATAACTCTGTTCGCACACGCAGAAGAAGCTATGACTTTTGGCGGAGGCAATTCTTGGTCGTGCCATGACCAAAGGTGCCTCGAAGGGGCGTGCCGGCTTCGAATGACCTATGGCCCTTGTCGGGATACAGGGTCCCGACCGATCGTGGTATCAGATACCCAACACAGCGAAGAACAAGCCCACAACGGCAGACGGTCTTCCGGCCGATGTCCGAAGAGGGCGTACAGACCAATCGACCACCAAGCCATGTATTCGGCGCGAATGTGGTGATCCGGGTGCCGCGGGGGCGTGCCGGACAACAGACAACAGCCCTGACGGGCGGTCGTTCGCAAGCGGACGGCACCGCCAAGGGTCGGCGAGCGAGGATGACGGGGACCATGAAGATTCTGATCGGGGACGACCATCTGCTGTTTCGCGAAGGCCTGCGGCGTCTGCTGGAGCAACTTCAGGGCGAGGCCAGCTTCGTCGAGGCCGGGACCTTCGACGAGGTGCTGGACCAGTGCCGGGCCGGCAGCACCTTCGACATCATCCTGATGGACCTGCATATGCCGAACTGGCCGGGCTTCGACGGCCTGCGCGAGATCCAGGCGCTGCAGCCGGGCGTGCCGGTGGTGGTGATCTCCGCTTCGGAGGCTCTGGGCGATATCCGCGGCGCGCTCGATCATGGCGCGACCGGCTACATCCCGAAGTCGAGCAGCGTGAAGGTGATGATGGGCGCCCTGAACCTGGTGTTCTCGGGCGGCATCTACCTGCCGCCGGGCGCGCTCACCGCCAGCATGGAGGCCGCGCCGCGCCGCCGCACGGTGGACATGTCCGACCGCAGCGCCGGTTACGGCCTGACCCAGCGCCAGCGCGAAGTGCTGGAATGCCTGCGTCTCGGCAAGTCGAACAAGCAGATCGCCTATGAACTGGGCCTGTCGGAAGGCACGGTGAAGATCCACGTCACCGCCATCTTCAAGTCGCTGGGCGTCAAGAACCGCACCCAGGCGGTCATCGCCGCCGCCGCCATGTCGGCGTAAGTTCAGACAGCATCGACCTCAGACTGTATCGACCGATCCGGGGCACGTACGGGTCGCGGAACTGGGCCGCCGGAGGAACCCCTCCGCGGCCCGTTTTCTTTTGGTGGCAACGGCCGGACTCCCGTCCGCGGCAGTGAGCCTCTTGACCCGGCGGGTTGCCCGATGCTATCCGCCCCTCTTGATCTTGTGGAATCATCCGTCCGGTTCACCGGCATGAGGAGGTTCCGCCTGACCCGCGCCGCCATCCGGGCCGTGCGCGACGCCGCCACCGCAGGGACGCAACCGCAGCGCCATGAGCGATATTTTCCGCGAAGTCGACGAGGATCTGCGCCGGGACCGCGCGGAGCACCTGTTCAAGAAGTATGGCGGCGCCATGATCGCCGCGGCCGTCCTGGTCGTCGCCGGCACCGGCGGCTACAGCTACTGGCGCCATTGGCAGGCGCAGCAGAAGCAGGAGCAGACCGCCGCGCTGGTCACCGCCATCTCGCAGAGTGCCCAGGGACCGGAGAAGGGGGTGGAGGCACTGTCGGCCTTCGCCGGCTCCGCCAAGCCCGACCTCGCCGCCATCGCCCAGTTCAACGCCGCGGCGCTGCTGATCCGCCAGAACAAGCCGGACGAGGCTGCGACCATCTATGACGGCATCGCCGCCAACGGCTCCGTGCCCGCCGAATACCGCGACCTCGCCACCCTGCTGGCGGTGACGCAGCGTGCGGAAAAGGGCGACCCGGCCCAGCTGACGGCGAAGCTGCAGCCGCTGGCCGCCGACACCAGCCCCTGGCGCTTCACGGCGCGCGAGCTGACGGCGATGCTGGCCGCCCGCGCCGGTGACACGGAAAAGGCGCGCACGCTCTACAAGCAACTGGCGGATGACCAGCAAGCGCCGTCGGGCGTGCGTGGCCGTGCCGCCGATCTCGCCTCCCTCTACGGCAAGGGCTGATCCAGGGCCATGAAGAACAACAAGATGAAGGCCGGCTCCATCCGCCGCGCGGCGCTGCTGTCCGCATCGCTGCTGTCCGTCTTCCTCGCCGGCTGCGACACTGTGGACAGCTGGTTCGGCAAGACGCCCGATCCGCCCCTGCCGGGCAAGCGCGTCGCCGTGCTCCAGCGCGAGCGCAAGGTGGAGCCGGACGCCCAGCTCGCCGCCGTCGCCGTCACCGTGCCGCCGCCGGTCGCCAATGCGGCCTGGGCGCAGCCGGGCGGCACGCCGGACCATGTGCTGGGCAACCTCGCCCTGTCGGCCAACCCGTCCGACGCCTGGCGCGCCGACATCGGCTCGGGCTCCAGCAGCTCGCGCGCGCTGCTCGGCACCCCGGTGATCGCCGATGGCCGCATCTTCGCGATGGACGCCGACTCGCATGTCTCCGCGCTGAACGAGCGCAGCGGCCAGTCGCTGTGGCGGGTCGACACCCGGCCGGAGAACGAGCGGGGCGGGGCCACCGGCGGCGGCGTCGCCTATGCCGACGGCCGCGTCTATGCCGCCACCGGCTTCGCCGAGGTGCTGTCGCTCGACGCCGCCACCGGCAAGATCCTGTGGCGCAAGCGCATTGCCGGCCCGGTCCGCGGCGCGCCGACGGTGGCCGGCGGTCGTGTGCTGGTCATCACGCTCGACAACCAGACCATCGCACTCTCCACCGACGACGGTGCGGTGCAGTGGTCGCAGCAGGGCATCCTGGAGACCGCCGGCCTGCTCGGCGCCGCCAGCCCGGCGGCCACCGGCACGCTGGTCGTCTCCCCCTATTCGTCGGGCGAGCTGTTCGGCCTGCGTCCGGAAAACGGCCGCGTGTCGTGGCAGGACAGCCTCGCCGCCATCCGCCGCACCGGCCAGCTGAGCAATCTGGCCGACATCCGCGGCCTGCCGGTGGTCGATCGCGGCAACGTCTACGCCATCGGCCATTCCGGCCGCATGGTCGCCATCGACGAGCGAATCGGCGCCCGCATCTGGGAAACGGAGATCGGCGGCGTCCAGACCCCCTGGCTGGCCGGCGACTACCTGTTCACCGTCACCAACGATCAGGAGGTCGTCGCGGTGGCGCGCCAGAACGGCAAGGTCCGCTGGGTGGCGCCGCTCGCCCGCTTCAAGGATCCGGAGGACAAGTCGGGTCCGATCGTCTGGTCCGGCCCGGTGATGGCGGGCAGCCGCCTGTGGGTCACCGGCTCCAACGGCCAGCTGCTCGGCCTGTCGCCGTCGGACGGCCGGGTGGAGGTGACCCGTTCGCTCCCCACCGGTTCCTACTTGCCGCCGGTCGTTGCCAACAACACTCTATATGTGCTGTGCGACAACGGAACGCTGGTCGCGTTCCGCTGATCGCGGATTTCCTCCGTCTGTTGTGAAAGGCCTTTGGCCCCATGTCGTTCACCGTGGTCCTCGTCGGTCGGCCGAATGTCGGCAAATCGACTCTCTTCAACCGTCTGGCCGGCAAGAAGCTGGCCCTGGTGGACGATACGCCGGGCGTCACCCGTGACTGGCGCTCGGCCCCGGCCCATGTCGGCGGCCTCTCCTTCACGGTGGTGGATACCGCCGGCCTGGAGGACGTGACCGACGACAGCCTGGAGGCGCGCATGCGCCGCCAGACCGAGCAGGCGCTGGAGCGCGCCGACGTGGCGCTGTTCATCATCGACGCCCGCGCCGGCATCACGCCGCTGGACCGCCATTTCGCCAACCTGCTGCGCCGGAGCAAGACCCCGGTCCTGCTGGTCGCCAACAAGACCGAAGGCAAGGCCAGCCAGCCGGGCATGTTCGAATCCTACGAGCTGGGCCTGGGCGATCCGATCCCGCTGTCCGCCGAGCATGGCGAGGGCATGGCCGATCTGGTCGAGGCGCTGCTGCCCTACGCCCCGCCGGAAGACACCGGCGAGGTCGAGGAGAAGGACGACGGCTTTGACCCCTCCATCCCGGTCGGCGACCAGCCGGAGCCGGAGGAGGACCGCAGCAAGCCGATCCAGATCGCCATCGTCGGCCGCCCGAATGTCGGTAAATCGACCCTGCTGAACAGCCTGTTGGGCGAGGAGCGCGTGCTGACCGGCCCCGAGGCCGGCATGACCCGCGACGCCATCTCCGTCGATTGGGAATGGCGCGACCGCCGTTTCAAGCTGGTCGACACCGCCGGCATGCGCCGCCGCGCCCGTGTGGACGAGAAGGTGGAAAAGCTGGCGGTCGCCGACAGCCTGCGCGTCATCCGCATGGCCAATGTCGTGGTGCTGGTGGTCGATGCCGCCGCCATCCTCGACAAGCAGGACCTGACCATTGCGCGCCTGGTGATTTCCGAGGGCCGCGCCCTGGTGATTGCCGTCAACAAGTGGGACACGGTCGATGACCGCGCCATGGCCCTGCGTCAGGTCGAGGACAAGCTGCAGGCCTCGCTCGGCTACATCAAGGGCGTGAAGGTCGTCACCATCTCGGCGCTGAAGGGCCACAAGCTCGACACGCTGCTGGACGGCGTGCTGGAGACCTACAACGTCTGGAACCGCCGCATTCCGACGGCGCAGCTGAACCGCTGGATCGAAGGCGTTCTGGAGCATCATCCGCCGCCCCTGGTCGAGGGTCGCCGGGTCAAGATCCGCTACGTCACCCAGGTGAAGACCCGTCCGCCGACCTTCGCGCTGTTCGTGAACAAGCCGCTGGATTTGCCGGAAAGCTACCAGCGTTACCTGACCACCCACCTGCGCGACAGCTTCGACATGCCCGGCGTCCCGGTGCGCCTGTTGCTGCGCAAGGGCAAGAATCCGTACGCAGAGGATTGATCCAGAGCTCTCCTCCCTCACCCAGACTACTCATTGGGCGAGGGAGGAAACCGCGTGGGTCAAACTCCGCCAAAGGACCAGCCCAACTCAATAATGGGGCGGCGGCCGGTCGTCCTGCGGGGAGGCGATGGCGTACTCCGCCGCCTCCACCCGGTCGCGCATGCGCCTCAGCTGGGCGGTCAGGCGGTCGATGGTCTGGCCCTGGGCGAAGATGACCTCGGACATCTCCTCCGCCATGCGCTCGTGATGGGCGAGGCGGCTTTCCAGATCGGCGAGGCGTTGTTCGAGAGCAGGATCCATTAGGCACCGGTCAAGGAATGGGAAAACGGGGAACGGGCCGCAAGATGGACCATTCCCCGGTCCGGGTCGAGATGCCTTTCCGCTCACACCATCGCGGTGGTGCCGGCCAGCCAGCCGGACAGGCCGGTCAGCACCAGCACCGTCAGGCTGGCCAGCCGCAGGGTCAGCGGCGCCATCGCCAGCCCGCCCATCAGCTTGTCATTCCGCAGCAGCAACAGCATCGGGATCAGGATGAAGGGCAGGGTCAGCGCCAGCACCACCTGACTCAGCACCAGCAACCCGTCCACCGCGCCGTCGCCCGCACTGCCCAGAACCGCCAGCGCCGGGATCAGCGAGGCGCCGCGGGTGATCAGAGCGCGGGTGATCGGGCGCAGGCGCAGATTCAGGAAGCCTTCGGTCACCATCTGCCCGGCCATCGTGCCGGTGGTGGTGGAGCTTTGGCCGGCGGCCAGCAGGGCGATGGCGAAGACCAGCGCGGCGCCGCCGCCGATGCTGCTGCCCAGCAGGGCGTGCGCGTCCTCAATGCCGGGGGCGCTGCCGGCTCCCACGCCCTCGAAGGCGACGGCAGCCACCGCCAGGATGGAGCCGTTGACCAGACCGGCCAGGGCCAGCGCGGTCGACAGGTCAATGGTCAGCCAGCGGGCGGCCTGCCGGCGCTCCTCCTCCGTCTTCACCTCCGCCAGCCGCGAGCGCACCAGACCGGAGTGCAGGAACAGGTTGTGCGGCATGACGGTGGCGCCGATGATGCCCAGCGACAGGTACAGCATCTGTGGATCGCGGGCCATTTCTACGCTGGGCATCAGGCCGGCCAGCAGGGCGGCGGGGTCGGGGCGGGCGATCACCAGTTCCCAGGCGAAGCAGACCACCACCACGCTCATCAGCGCGCCGACCACCAGTTCCGGGGCGCGGCCACGGGCGCCGGGCAGGGCCAGGATGCCGAAGGTCAGCACGGCGGAAATCACCACGCCGGCCATGATCGGGATGCCGAACAGCAGCTTCAGCGCGATGGCGCTGCCCAGCAGCTCGGCCAGATCGGTGGCGATCATCGCCAGTTCCGAAACCGCCCACACCACCATCGCCACAGGGCGCGGGAAGCGTTGGCGGATCAGCCGGGCCAGATCGGTGCCGGTCGCCAGCGTCAGCCGGACGATCAACCCTTGCAGGAAAATGCCGGCCAGACTGGCGATCAGCACCGCCGACAGCAGCGCAAAGCCGAAGCTGGAGCCCGCCGCGATGTCGGTCGCCCAGTTGCCGGGGTCCATGTAGCCGACCGCCACCACGAAGCCGGGGCCGAGCATGGTCCAGAAGCGGCGCCCGCCCGCCGGGGTGGCGGTGCGGACGGTATCGGCGATGGTCGGGGATGCGGTCTTCACGCCGGTTGCTCCTGAACGGTCCGATGGCGGCCACAGGCTTGGCTGCCGATGCAACATGGCAGGACATTCCGATAGCGTCCAATCGATGATTTCTAACATCGAGATAGGCGTTACCTATCGATACGGGCGCTCGGCCAAGGCAGGTCCAGTTCAGAACAGGGTGGCGGTCACTTTGTTCGCAGTGCAGCAGTGCCATGCGAGTGAATTTCGCCGGGAACCATCCAGGATGTTCAGCGCCGGCTTTTATCGTCTACGGGGACCGAATCGCTTGCGCGGGGCGCCGCGGAAACCGGCGGCGGGCGGCGGTTCGCGGCGGCGGGCGCGGGAGGCCAGCGCTTCGGACAGGCGCTGGCCGATGGCGTCGCGGGCGCTGCGCACGCGGTCGCGGTCGGGCAGGGCGTCCGGGAACTTGCGCGAGGCCCAGAAATAGAGGTCGCAGGCGCGCGACGCGGCCTCCAGCACCTCGGCGGCCAGCCCATCGAACCGTGCGGGGATCAGCCGGCCGAGCGGCAGCACTTCCCCCGCCTCCACCGCATCAAGGATGGCGGCGAAGACCTTGGCGTCCTCCGGCTCCTCCAGATCGGCGGGGGCGAGCAGCAGGTCGAGCTTGGCGGCCAGAGCCAGCCGCCGCGCGTCCAGCATCGGCGCGGCGCGGCGGAGCGCCGACAGGTCGGCCAGCCGGAAGGGGGAGCCGGCGGTGGCGGCGCTGCCGAAACACTCCACCAGCAGCCGGGTCTCGGCGCTGTCGATGTGGCTGGCGAGGCGAGCCAGCATGGTGCGGTTCGGTCGGACGGGCAGGGGGCCGTCGGCATGCAGGCGGCGGTCGGGCGCCTCCAGCAGGCGCTTCAGGGTGGCAGGGGTGCCGCGGGCGATGACGCCGAAATGTCCTTCTTCGAACTGGCCGAAGCGGCCGGCGCGGCCGGCGATCTGCTTCACCTCCGTCGCGGTCAGCGGGCGGACGCTGCTGCCGTCGAACTTCTCCAGCGCGGTGAACAGGACGCGGCGGCAGGGCAGGTTCAGCCCCATGCCGATGGCGTCGGTTGCCACCACCACGTCGGCCTCGCCGGACAGGAAACGCGCGGCCTCGCGCCGCCGCACTGCCGGAGCCAGCGCGCCATAGATGGCGGCAACCGACAGACCTTGCGACAGCAGCGTGTCGCGGACGCTGTGGACCTCGCGGCGGGAAAAGGCGATCAGCGCGTCGCCGCGCTCCACCTCCGCCCAATCGAGCCGGCGGTCGAGCATCGACAGCGGGGTCTTGCGGTCGAGTTCCACCACCTCCAGCGCCTCGCCGAGATGGGCGGCGGCGCGCTCGACCAGAGGGCGGACCTCCGGCGCGCCGAGGATATAGACGGTCTCCGCCGGGACACCCATCAGGGCGGCGGTCCAGGCCCAGCCGCGTGCCGGGTCGGCCAGCATCTGGATTTCGTCGATCACCGCGACCTCCACCGGCCGGTCGGGGTCCATCACCTCGATGGTGGAGGCGGTGTGGCGGGCGCCGGGGGTGCGGATCTCCTCCTCGCCGGTGATGAGCGTGGTTGGGGTGCCCTCGGCGTTCAGCCGCTCCATCACCTCCAGCGCCAGCAGGCGCAGCGGCGCCAGATAGACGCCGTCGCGCGCTTCGCGCAGCGCGGTGATGGCGCGGTGGGTCTTGCCGGAGTTGGTTGGGCCGATCACCAGCACCAGTTTGCGGTTCATGCCGCGCGCCACCGGGAACAGCCGTTCGAAGCGGGAGAAGTCGAAATGGCGGTCGACATAGGTCCGGCCGCGCGCCTCCGCCCGGTCGCGGCGCCACTGGTCGTACTCGCGGTCCCAGCGGTCGAGCAACTCGTCGGCATCCGTCCGGTTGCGGGTGGCCTTGCCCAGCCGCTCGCCGAGGCTGGCAAAGCCCCAGTCGGGGTCGTCGCCGGCACGTTCCGCCAGATCGCGCAGCCGTGTGGCGACGCGGGACAGCGCGTCGTCCAGGGCGGCGCGCAGGGCGGGGTCATGGTCGAGCCGGGCCGACAGTTCGGCGTCGGACAGGTCCGACAATTCCAGCGCGTCGAAGGTCCGCGACACCTGCAGGCGGATGGCCGGGGTTATGCCGGGCCAGGGCAGTTCGTCGCTGCGCACGGCGCGGACGCGGGTGCGGTCCTCGCAGGACAGCAGCGTGGTGTGGCTGCCAGCAAGCGCGCGGCGGCCCTGGGCCAGCAGCGCGTCGCGGCGGTGGGCGCGGTCGATGCGGCCGGTGATTTCCAGCAGGATGGCCTCGCGCCGCTCCGCCGGGACCAGAAGGTCGCGCTTGCCCTTGGGTAGCGGCAGGCCAAGCGGCACCAGCCCGCGCGCCTCGGCGTCATGCATCCGCAACACGCCGGCGGCCCCCAGCGTCGTCACCTCCGGATGCGCGACGGCGAGGTCGTGGACCAGATGCGGGTCGGCGGCAGGCGTGTTGGTATCGTCTGTCATGAAGCCTGTCCGGAAGCGATGTGGTGCAGCACGATGCCGCTGGTGGTCGCCACGTTGAGGGAATCGAAACCGCCGGCCATCGGAATGCGGACGCTGCGGGCGCGGGCCAGCAGGGCAGGTGGCAGGCCCGGCCCCTCCGACCCGAACAGCAGGGCGGCGCGGTGGGGCGGGGTTAGGGCTGCCAAGGTCTCGGCACCGGCGGGGCTGAGCGCCACCGCCTCGAACCCGAACCGGTCGAGCAGGGCAAGCGGGTCCTCGCCGGCGGCGAGCTTGGCTGTCGGCACCAGCAGCGTCGCCCCCACCGAAACGCGGATCGCCTTGCGGTAGAGCGGATCGCAACAGCCGGGATCGAGGATCACCGCATCGGCACCGAAGGCGGCGGCGTTGCGGAAGATGCCGCCCATGTTGTCGTGGTTGCCGATGCCGAACAGCATGACGATCCGGGCGACCGGGCCGCAGGCACCCAGCAGGTCGGCCGCGTTGGGCACGTCGATCTTCTCGCCGACCGCCAGAATGCCGCGGTGCAGCGGAAAGCCGGCGATGCGGTCGAGCACCGCTTGTGTGGCGGTGTAGACGGGGGTGTCCGCAGGCAGCGCGGCCAGCATCGGCTCCAGCGCCGCCACCCGCTTGTCGGCGATCAGCAGCGAACGGGCGCGATAGCGGGTGGACTGGACGAGGCTCCGCACCACCACCGCCCCCTCGGCGATGAACAGCCCGTCACGGCCGACGAGATCGCGCTCCCGCACGTCGCGGTAGGGCTCGATGCGCGGGTCCTCGGGGTCGGTGATCGGAATGATGGTGGGCAAGGGAACGCTCGGTCTCTGGGGTGTGCGCCTAGTTAGTGCATGTGGGGACGGGTTTCCAATGCCATGGCGCCCGCGTGCAGATCTTCCTCCATGGGCATACCCCCTTGCCGATACTCAGGGCCCTGCTCATGTTGCGGTGCAGCAAGAAATTGGGGATGCACCGGACATGACCATGATCCGAAGGCTGTGGAACCGCATGCGCGGCAGGGCGAACCCGGCACTAGGCACTCTGCCGGCGCCGTGCGCTCTGCCGGCGGAACCGCTGGAGCTGTCGGGGCCGGGGCCGATGCTTGCTCTGCCGCGGCCCAAGCCGACGCTGGCGCTGGCGTTGCAGGGCGGCGGGGCGCATGGCGCCTTCACCTGGGGGGTGCTCGACCGGCTGCTGGAGGAGGACATCCGGCTGGTCGGCGTCAGCGGCGCCAGCGCCGGGGCGATGAACGCGACGATGCTCGTGCAGGGCTGGGCAAGGGGCGGTCGCGATGGTGCCCGCGCCGAACTGGCGAATTTTTGGGAACGGGTGAGCGCCGCCGGCCGGCTGGGACCGATCCGGCCGAGCGTGACCGGCCGGCTGCTCGGCCGCTGGAACGTCGATCACGCGCCGGGGACCCATCTGGTCGACTGGGCGCGGCGCTGGGTCACCCCCTATCAGACGCAGGCGGCCGATTTCCACCCGCTGCGCGGATTGCTGGCGGAGATGGTGGAGCCGGAACTGATCCGGCGGAGCGGGCTGCGGCTGTTCGTCAGCGCCACCAATGTGCGCACCGGCGCCTTGCGGCTGTTCGACGAGACGGAGGTTCAGGTCGACCATCTGTTGGCCTCCGCCTGCCTGCCGCACCTGTTCCGCGCGGTGCGGATCGACGGGCAGGAGTATTGGGACGGCGGCTATCTCGCCAACCCGCCGCTGTCCCCGCTGGCGGAGGCCTGCCCCGGCGCCGATTTGATGGTGGTGGCGATCAACCCCTTCACCTGCGCCACCACGCCGGAGGACCCGGCCGGCATCGCCGCCCGGCTGAACCAGATCACCTTCAATGCCGCCCTGTTGCAGGAGATGCGCTGCCTGTCGGCCCTTCCCGACGCCCCGCGCCTGCATCTGATCGGCGCCGACGAGCATTTGCAGGACCTGGGCCTCTATTCGAAGCTGATGACCGACTGGAGCTTCCTGAACTGGTTGCGCGACGCCGGGCGCGAGGCGGCGGGGCGTTGGGTTGAGGAGAATCTCGGCCGAGTCGGCGTGGAGGGTACCGCCCGGTCGCCGGCACTGGCCTGACGCTCACTCCGCCGGGTGCTGCCCCGCCGGTTGCTGTTGGGCGTCCGGATCGGTGTGGGCGAACCAGCGCTTCATCCGGCGCGACAGCCCGTCCAGATAGGTCAGCGCCACCGGCACCACCAGCAGCGTCAGGATGGTGGAGGACAAGAGGCCGCCGATCACCGCATGGGCCATCGGCGCCCGCTGCTGCGCGCCCTCGCCGATGCCGAGCGCCAGCGGGATCATGCCGAAGATCATCGCTGCGGTCGTCATCACGATGGGACGCAGGCGGATGATGCCGGCCTCCACCAGCGCGTCGTGCAGGCTGGCGCCGCGCTTGCGCGCCTGGTTGGCGAAATCGACCAGCAGGATGGCGTTCTTGGTCACCAGACCCATCAGCATGATGAAGCCGATGGCGCTGAAGATGTTCAGCGTCGATCCCGCTACCAGCAGGCCCAGGAACACGCCGACCAGCGACAGCGGCAACGAGGCCATGATGGCGAGCGGTTGCAGGAAGCTGCCGAACTGCGAGGCCAGGATCAGGTAGATCAGGATGACGGCGAGCGCCAGCGCCTGCGCCGCATAGCCGCTGGTCTCCGCGATGTCCTTGGTTGAGCCGCCGAAGACGATGCGGTAGCCGGGCGGCAGTTCGATCTTCGCCAGGGCCGCCTGCAATTCGCGTCCGGCATCGCCGGCGGCGCGGCCCTGAACGTTGGCCTGGACATTCACCTCGCGCTGCAGATCCCGCCGGTTGATCTGCGAGGCGCCGAGTGTCGTCGTCACATCCGCCACCTGGGACAGCGGGATCATGCGCGGCGTGCCGTTGGCGTCCATCCCGCCGGATAGATAAATGCGGTCTAGGTCGGCGCGGCCGGCGCGGGCAGCCTCCGGCAGGCGGACCAGCACGTCGTAACTCTCGCCGTCCGGCGCCTTCCAGCTCGACACCGTGTCGCCGGCGAACAGCGGGCGCAGCGTGTCGGCGACTTTTTTGGTGCCGATGCCGAGATCGCTGGCGAGGTCGCGCTCCAGCCGGACGGCGAGCGTGGGCTTGGCCGCTTTCAGCGTGCTGTCGACATCGACGAAGCCGGGGATGGCGCGCATGGCGCCGATGACCTTCTGCGACAGCCGGTCCAATTCGGCGATGTCGCGGCCCTGCACCGACACCTGGATCTGCTTCTGCACGCCGCCGACGCCGGGTATGGCGATGCCCATGGTGACGCCGGGGATCGCCGACAGCCGTTGGCGCAGCAGCGGGGCGAGGTCATTCGGCGAGCGCTTGCGCTGGTCGATGGGGACGTAGCGCAGATAGATGCTGCCGCGGTTGTGGCCGATCGACACGCCAGTGTTGACGGTGCTGTAGGTGTAGGCGATTTCCGGGAACTCGCGGATCGCCGCCTCGACCTGTTTGGTCTTGGCGGTGGTCGCGGCCAGCGAGGAGCCGACGGGGGTTTCCACCTCGACGATCTGCTCGCCCAGGTCGGCGGCGGGCACGAACTCCACGCCGATGCGCGGGACCAGCAGAAAGCTGCCGAAGAAGATCGCCAGCGCCGCGATCATCACCAGCCAGCGCCGGCGCAGGCCCCAGCGCAGCAGCCGGCCATAGCCATGCGAGACGGCGGTGAAGCCGCGCTCGAACGCTGCCGCGAAGCGGCCGAAGATGGAGCGGCCGTGTTTGCCGTGTGCCGCCGGATCGTACCAGACGCTGGACAGCATGGGGTCGAGCGTGAAGGACACGAACAGCGAGATCAGCACCGCCGCCGAGACGGTGATGCCGAATTGCAGGAAGAAGCGGCCGATGATGCCGCCCATGAAGGCGACCGGCAGGAACACCGCGACGATGGTCAGGGTGGTCGCCAGCACCGCCAGCCCGATCTCGGCCGTGCCGTCGAGCGCCGCCTGCCGGTGGCCCTGGCCGCGGGCGAGGTGGCGCATGATGTTCTCGCGCACCACGATGGCGTCGTCGATCAGGATGCCGATGGCGAGCGACAGCGCCATCAGCGTCATCATGTTCAGCGTGAAGCCCATCGCCGCCAGCATGCCGAAGGTGCCGAGCACGGCGACCGGCAGGGTCAGGGCGGTGATGACCGTGCTGCGCCAGGACCCGAGGAAGACCATGACGATCAGGATGGTCAGGATGCCGCCCTCGACCAGGGTCTTCTGCACGTTGCTGAGCGAGTTGGTGATGCCGCGGGAACTGTCGCGCACCACCGCCAGCGTCACGTCCGGCGGCAGGGAGCCGTTGGTCCGCAGGTCCCCGATGGCCGCCTGCAGACCGCGCGCGACCTCCACCGTGTTGGCGCCCTGGACCTTGACCACATCGACGGCCAGCGCCGGGTTGCCGTTCAGCAGGGCGGCGGAGTCCTGCTCCTCCTGCCCGTCGATCACCTCGGCGACCTGACCCAGCCGCACCGGGCTGTTGCCACGGCGGGCGACGATCAGGTCCAGCAGGTCGCGCGGGTTGCGGACGCGGCCCTCCACCTGCACCACGCGCTCCCGCCCCTGGCCGGTGACGGTGCCGGCGGGGACGTCCTGATTCTCACCCGTGACGGTGGCGATCACCTCGTCGACGCCGACGTTCAGCGCCTCCAGCTTTTCCGGCTTCAGGCGAACCAGGATCTGGCGCTTCACCCCGCCGGCGATGGTGGCCTTGCCGACGCCGCGGACGTTCTGCAGGCGCTTCAGGATGATCTGGTCGGTGAGCGTGGTGAGATCGCGCAAGGACCGCAGGTCCGACGTGACGGCGATAGACAGGATCGGCTGGTCATCCGGGTTGAAGCGGGTGATTTGCGGGTCCTTCACCTCGTCCCGGAAAGTGGCGCGGATGGCCGAGACCTTCTCGCGCACGTCCTGCAACGCCTGGACGGACGAGGTCTTCAGGTCGAACTCGGCGATCACCACCGACTGGCCCTCATAGGAGCGCGAGGTCAGAGTCTTGATGCCTGCGATGGTGTTGATCGCATCCTCGACCGGCCGGGTGATGTCGGTCTCCACCGTCTCCGGGCTGGCGCCGGGATAGCTGGTGCTGACCACCACCACCGGGAAATCGACGTCGGGAAACAGGTCGACGCCCAGCCGGTTGTAGGAGAAGAGGCCGAGCACCATCAGCGCCACCATCATCATGGTGGCGAAGACCGGGTTGTCGACGCTGATGCGGGTGATCGGCATGGCGGCTGCTCCCGATCAGGCGCCGGCAATCGTGACGGGACGGCCGGCGGTCAGGCCGGGCAGGTTGCCTGTGACCACGCGGTCGCCCGGCGCCAGCCCCTCCACCTGCACCAGATCGCCGCGCGCCCACGATCCCACGCGCGTGACGGGCCGGCGTTCGGTGCGGCCATCGGCAATGACCAGAACGAAGTCGCCCTGTTCGTCATGGCGGATGGCGACCGGCGGCACGGCGATGGCTTGCGCGGCCTGCGCCACCAGAACCTCGCCGCTGGCGAACATGCCCCCGCGCAACGCGCCGTCCTTGTTGTCGATCGTCACATAGACGGGGATGGCGCGCGACCCCGCCCGCGCCATGGGGTTGATGCGGGCGACGCGGCCGGCGAACTCCCGCTCACCGAAGCCTTCCACCCGCAGGGTCGCAGCCTGGCCGACGGCGAGCCGCGCCACCTGCTCCGCCGGGACGGTCGCCTCGACCTCCACCCGGGACAGGTCAACGATGGCGAACATGGCGGCGTTCACCGCCAGATTTTCCCCCGGATTGACGGAGCGGGTGGCGACCATGCCGTCGATGGGGCTGACCACCACCGCGTCGCGCAGGGCCTTGCGCGCCAGTTCCACCTGGGCGGCCAGCGCCTCGACCTGCGCGCGCTGGAAGCCGAAGCTGCTCTCGGCCTGATCCAGGCTGGTGTCGGAAACGATGTTGCTGCGGTTCAGCGTGCGGTTCTTGGACAACGTCTTTTCGGCCAGCACCATCTGGGCGCGGGCGCCCTCCAGATTGGCCTGCTTCTCGTTCAGGCGGGCGGTCAGCTCGACCGTGTCGAAGCGGGCCAGCACATCGCCGCGGCGGACCGCCTGCCCCTCGCGCACCAGCACCTCGGCCAGCCTCGCGGCCACTTCCGCCTTCACCGCCGACTGCTCCATGGGGGAAACGGAACCACTGAGGCGCACGGTTTCCGTCAGCGCGCGCGGCACGACCGCCGTCACTTCCAACGCCGTCAGCTCCACCGGCCGTTCCGCCGCCGGGACAGGCGGGGCGGGGGGAAGCGCCGCCGGGCTGCTTGCACGCCACAGGGCAACCCCGCCGCCGGCCGCGAGCACGACCAGAAGGACCAGCAACAGCCGGCCGAACCGCCGCCGTGGACGGGGCGGGGGCGGGGCATCGCCCTGCGGCGAAGGCCGCTGGGGCTGCAAAGGCTGGGGAGCCGGTGGGAAGGTCCGTTGTGGGGCGGTCATGATCGTCGATCCAATTCGGCCGGCCCTTCGCGGTCGAGGCGGCGTCGGTAGAGGGCGTGGCCGGTGCCCTCCATTAGGGGTGGCGCGGATGTTCCGTCAAGGTTCTCATTGTCGCGCCTTATGACAGGATGGGAGCACGGCATGGTCCTATCCAGATGGGCAGCGAAGATTGGCATACCAGCATTTGCCAAAAATCCTAATTGTCGACTTCGTTACAAGGGATAAATCGGGCAACTTTGAGGCATCTTCGGGACAGGATTCGACAAACGGCCGTGATGTCGCTTGACAGGCGTGGCCTATACATTGAAAAGCGATCCAACTCTTGTCCCGCCCGCGCCAACAGCACGGAAATTCACTCGTGGTCATACGAAACCTCGCGACGATCAACGCCGCCGGTGCAATGCTGTGCCTCGCCCTCGGTCTGGCCGGCTGCGCCTCCGAAGCGCCGCAGGTGCAGACGGCCCCGCCGGTCGAAGCCGCCTATGTCCCGGACCCGAACGATCCGCTGTCGCGCTGGGTCCCGCTGATCCGCGAGGCTTCCCAGAAATACGACATGCCGGAGAAATGGATCCGCGCGGTGATGATGCGGGAGAGCAATGGCCGTGCGACCACCAACAGCGGCAAGGTGCTGACCAGCTCCGCCGGGGCAATCGGGCTGATGCAGGTGATGCCCGGCACCTATGAGCTGATGCGGACACAGTACGGTCTCGGTCCCGACCCGTCGAACCCGCGCGACAACATCATGGCCGGCACCGCGTATCTGCGCGAGATGTACGACCTGTTCGGCGCTCCCGGTTTCCTGGCGGCCTACAATTGCGGCCCGGCCTGCTATGCCCAGCATCTGGCCGGCAAGCAGCGGCTGCCGCGTGAGACGAAGATGTATCTGGCGGCCCTAACCCCGGTTCTGCGCGGCGCCGCGCCGCGCGAGCCGTCGCAGGCCGCCGGCGCCTCGGCCATCGAGGTCGCGGTGGTGCCGGACGACGCACCGAAGCCGCAAGGCGGCAGGCCGACCGCCCCGCCGCAGCGGTCCGAGCCGGCGCCGGTCGTCGTCGCCTCCGC